>NZ_BANB01000019.1 GCF_000964365.1 Acidisphaera rubrifaciens HS-AP3
GCTGCTGGTCCCGCTTCCGCCCCTGGCCGCCGCGCGCGACGTGCCTGCGTCAACAGACCGAAGGATGCTCAACATGGCTTTCGAATTGCCCGCGCTGCCGTATGCGCATGACGCCCTCGCCGCCAACGGCATGCAGCGCGAGACCCTGGAACTGCATCACGGCAAGCATCATCAGGCCTATGTCACCGCCCTGAACGGGTTTGTCGAGAAGAACCCCGCCCTGCAGGGCAAGAGCCTGGAAGAGATCATCAAGCTCTCGCACGGCAAGGAGGACATGGCGCCGGTCTTCAACAACGCCGGCCAGCATTGGAACCACATGCTGTTCTGGCCGGCGATGAGCCCGCAGGGAGGGAAGATCCCGGGCGCGCTGGAGAAGAAGCTGGTCGAGGATTTCGGCAGCGTCGACAAGTTCAAGGAGGCGTTCAAGGCCGCCGCCGTCGGCCAGTTCGGCTCGGGCTGGGCGTGGCTGGTCGCCGGCACGGACGGCAAGCTCAAGGTCACGAAGACGCCGAACGGGTCGAACCCGGTCGCGACCGGCGACGGCCACGCGCTGCTCGGCATCGACGTGTGGGAGCACAGCTACTACCTGGACTTCCGCAACCGCCGGCCGGACTACGTGCAGAACTGGCTCGACAAGCTCGCCAACTACGAGTTCGCCGCGAGCCGTCTCGCCAAGGCCTGACCGCGCCGCGACGCGCACCGACGATCGGGAGGGCCGTCCGGCCCTCCCGCCATCGCCTGCGTCTAAAACTGCTGGCCCGGTGGAGTGACCGGTGAGGTAGCCTCAGCCCGCCTTGGCGGCCGGCTTGCTGTCGTTCGCGGCCTGCGGGCGGATCACCGTTGTGATGGTGTCGCGGATGACCGTCACACGCAGGTTGGGCGCGATCTCCACCTCGACCTCCGATGCCGGCTTGCCGTCCTTGTCCGGCGGCACGCGCTGCACGGTGCCGACGATGCCGCCGCCCGTCACGACCCGGTCGCCGCGCTTGAGCGCCGCGAGCATGCTCCGCGTCTCCTTCTGCCGCTGCTGCTGCGGGCGGATCAGCAGGAAGTAGAACACCGCAAAGATCAGGATGAGCGGCGCGAACTGGCCGATCATCCCGAGCGGACTGGCGCCGCTCGCGGTCTGCGCATAGGCGGTCGAAATGAACATGGTTGCCTGCCCCCGGCCGCGGGTTGCGGCGGCCGGGGGCGGACCATACTGTCGCGGCCTTTCCCGTCAAGCAGCCGGACCGTGATGGACGAACGACTGATTCTCGCCGCCACCCGCATCGCGGAGGCGCTGGAGCGACTCGCCCCGCCGCCGCCCGCGGCCCCCGACCTGACCGCTGCCGATGCCTATGTATGGCACCCGGCGCAGGGCCGGCTGTCGCCCGTGCGCCATGTCTCGCGCGTGGAGGCCCGCCTGCTGCAGGGCGTGGAGCGGCAGAAGGGGCTGATCCTCGAAAACACCGCCCGCTTCGCCCGCGGCCTGCCGGCCAACAACGCGATGCTGTGGGGGGCGCGCGGCATGGGCAAGTCGTCGCTGGTGAAGGCCGCGCACGCGACGGTCAACGCGGCGGCGCCGGGCAGCCTCGTGCTGATCGAAATCCACCGCGAGGATATCCGCACCCTGCCCGACCTGCTCAACCTGCTGCGCGACCTGCCCCGGCGCTTCCTGATCCTGTGCGACGACCTGTCGTTCGAGCGCGAGGACGCGGACTACAAGGCGCTGAAATCCGTGCTCGACGGCGGCATCGAGGGGCGGCCCGACAACGTGCTGTTCTATGCCACGTCGAACCGCCGCCACCTGATGCCGCGCGACATGATCGAGAACGAGCGATCGACGGCGATCAACCCGTCCGAGGCGACCGAGGAAAAGGTCTCGCTCTCCGACCGGTTCGGCCTGTGGATCGGCTTTCACAACTGCGACCAGGACACGTATTTCGCGATGGTCGAGGGCTATGCCGCGGCCCTTGCCCTGCCGGTGGAGGGCGAGGCGCTGCGCGCCGCGGCGGTCGAATGGGCGGTCACGCGCGGCGGCCGCTCCGGCCGGGTGGCGTGGCAGTTCATCCAGGATCTCGCGGGCAGCCTCGGCGTCGCGATCCGGCGCGACTGACCGACCCGACGGAGCGGCGCGACGGACCGGCCCAGCCGCGGGCTACGCGGCGCGGCGGTCGGACGGGGGCGTGTCCGTGACCGGATCGGTCGCGGCCGGGGCGGACGGGCAGAGCGCCCGCCGCAGCCGCCAGCCGCGCCGGCAGACCTGCATCCAGCCGCCGTCATCCGCCGCCGCCATGTCCCCGGGCGCGGCCGCCGGCTCGGCGACATAGCCGCGCAGCAGCCCGCGCATCAGCAGTTCGACCGTGCCGGGCGGATGCGCGGCGTCGGCGGGTGTCACCCACAACAGGGTGGACGTCCCCCGGTCCAGCAGCGCCGCGAGCAGCGGGATCATCGCCTCGTCGGACGCGGGCACGTCCTGATGCAGCAGCAGCAGCCGGCTGCCGGCCGCGAGCGTCTGGCGCAGCCGGCGCACCGCGATGGTCAGCCGGGCATGCTCGCGCCGGCGCATCGTTGCCTCGTCGATCTCCGCCGTCGCCCGGCCGGTGTCGTAGGCGAGGCCATAGGCACGCACGCCCGCGAACCAGGTCTCGCGCCCGTCGGCATGGGCGCATGGCATGGCGGCGATGCCGTCGATCCGCCCGATCGCCGCGAAATCGTCGACCAGCGCCTCGACCAGCCCCGCGAGCGTCCAGGTCCCGCCGTTCAGCACGTCCAGCAGCTCCACGCCATGTGTCGCGCGAAACCGCGTTAAGGCCGGCCCCTCGCCCAGGGTCGCGATATCGACCAGCAGCGCCTCGGCCGGCGGCGCGGCCGGCGCGCCGTCGAGCAGCAGCGGCACGTCGCGCTCGATCACCCGCAGGACGCGCAGCATGTGGACGCCGATCGACAATTCCCGCGCGTCATCGACCGGCAGCACGTCGCTCGCGCGCCGTGCATCGGGATGCTCGATCGTGATGCGCAGGGGGCCATCCGCCTCCGCCGCTTCCGGCGGGACGAAGACGGTCAGCGTCTCCTGCCGTTCCAGCACGTGCCGCGCCGCCTCGTGCCCGTTGATCAGCACGCGCAGCCGCTGCGCGCCCGCGCCGCCGTCGCCGGCGGTGAAGGGGGTGACCCGCATCTGGATGAAATACGCCCCATCCCCCGCCCCCTCCGGCAACGGCACGCCGAGGTCGCTGGCCGCGCCGAGCATCCAGGTGTGTTGCGGCTCCGGCACCGACCACCCCTCGCCCGTATGGGCCGCGCCGTTGCCGCCGATGGTGAAGTCGATGCGCAGCACCTGCTCGATCGTCGGCAGGCTCGTGGTCTGGGACGTCATGCGGCTTCCTCCGGGCGGCGGACCATGCGGGGACGGCGAGTCGGGCCGCGGCGTAAGGCGGCACGGGCAGTATGCGCGACGACGGGGTCGGAGGGTCAAAACCTCGGCTCCGACCGCGCGGCGGCGGGCGGCCCCGGGCGGCAGCTTCGTGTAAATATTGCAAAGCGACGTTTGAAATTCGTTAAATCGGATCAAACGCCACGCTTAATCTACCTAATTCGGCAATCGCAGGCTAACGTCACGCGATCATTGGTGGCGCCTTCCGCGATCGTTCCGGTTCGCTACCGGGACGGGACCGGGACGGCCCGGCCCGACAACGGATGGGTGGTGATGAACAGGCTGATATCCCCCGGCGCCGCCGCGCGGCCCGTCTATGGCGCCACTGCCGAAGCCTTCGCCGGCAGCCGGCCGGCCGCGATCGACCTCGACGCCTATTACCGGGCCGAGGCCGTCCGCCGCCCGACCTATCTCGGGCAGCTCGACCCGGCGTTCCAGGCAGCACTCGCCCATCGAAACCGGCAGGTCGTGGCCGAGGATTGCGACTTCTACCACACGCTCGACATGCCCGACGGGCGCACGATCGACGGCGTGTGGGACCTGCGCCGGCACGAGGACGCCTATCTCGGTCACGTTCCGCTGCGCGGACAGCGGGTGATCGAGTACGGGCCGGCCTCCGGCGGTCTGACGGCGCATATGGCGGCGTCCGGCGCGGAGATCGTCGCCTTCGACCTGCCCTATGGCAGCGGACCGGAACTGCTGCCCCATCCCGGCGTCGACCTGCAGGCGGCGCAGCGCAGCGGAGCGCAGTCCGCCCGGCGGCTGCACAACAGCTGGTGGTATGTCCGCAACCGGCTGCGCTTCGACGCCGCCATCGTCTATGCCGACATCTACGAGCCGCCCGAGGATCTCGGCCGCTTCGACATCGCCGTGTTCGGCGCGATCCTGCTGCATCTGTCGCACCCGTTCCGCGCGCTGCAGCGCGCCGCCGCGATCACCGACCGCACGATCGTCGTCACCGACGTCTACAGCGCGCCGGAGGGCAACCAGCTCGCCGATCTCCAGGGCCGGGTGCCCGGGCTGGTGCTGTTCGGCCCGACGCCGCCGCCGATCGGCCTCGTCCACTGGTGGGGTCTGTCCGCCGGCGCCATCCAGCACATGCTGGCGCTTCTTGGCTTCGGCGAG
>NZ_BANB01000018.1 GCF_000964365.1 Acidisphaera rubrifaciens HS-AP3
GCGACTGGACGGGGCCGGCGGCGCTGGTGATCGCGGGGCCGGCGCCCCTGCCCTATGCCGCCTTCGTCGCCGCCGTGGCGCGCGCCGCCGGGCAGCGACCGCCGCGCATCGTCGCGGTGCCGCCGGCGCTGCTGATGGCGCTGGCGCCGCTGACCGCGGTGATCCCGCGCCTGCCGCGCGTGCGGGCGGCGGAAATCCGGCGGCTGCTGGAGGACAAGGCGTTCGACATCGGGCCGATGCGCGAGGTGCTCGGCGTTGCGCCCCGCCCGCTGGAGGCGGGGCTGGCCGAGACCTTCGCGTTCGGATGACGGCGGCTGGGGCGAGCGATGGGACTCGAACCCACGGCATCCAAGACCACAACCTGGCGCTCTACCATCTGAGCTACGCCCGCCATCGCCAGCCGCGGCGGGCGTCCTACGCCGCGGCGCCCGCCCGCGTCAATGCGCCGTCCGCCCCGAAATGCCGCGCGAGGCGGGCGACGGCCTCGTCCAGCAGCGCCGGGCGCTTGCAGAAGGCGAAGCGGGCATAGCCTTCGGGCGCGTCCGGACCGTCGTAGAAAGCCGACAGCGGGATCGCGGTGACGCCCGCCGCCTCCGTGATATGGCGGCAGAACGCATCGTCGTCGCCGGTGAAGCCGAGCGGCGTGTAGTCGGCCACCAGGAAATAGCTGCCCGCGCTCGGCAGGACGCGGAAGCCGATGCCCGCCAGTCCCGCCGCCAGCCGGTCGCGCTGCGCCGCCATCGTGGTCGCCAAGCCGTCGAAATAGCCGTCCGGCTTCGCCAGCCCGACCGCGACCGCGCGTTGCAGGTTGGGCGCCGTGGTGAAGGTCAGGTTCTGATGCGCCTTGGCGACGAGCGGGCCGAGGGCGGTCGGCGCGGTGACGTAGCCGACCTTCCACCCGGTCAGCGAGAACGTCTTGCCCGCGCTGCCGATGCGCAGACAGCGCTCCGCCATGCCCGGCAGGGTCATCAGGGGCACGTGGCGCTGCCCGTCGAAGGTCAGATGCTCGTACACCTCGTCGCACACGGCATAGGCATCGTGCTGCGCCAGAAGCGCCGCGATGGCCGCGCGCTCGGCAGCGTCGAACACCTTGCCTGATGGATTCATGGGCGAGTTGAGCAGGATCGCCTTGGTCCGCGGCCCGAACGCCGCCGCCAGCGCCGTCCGGTCCAGGCGCCAGTCCGGCGGGGCGATGCGCACGACGCGCGGCACCGCGCCCAGCATCCGGATGACCGGCAGGTAGGTGTCATAGACCGGCTCGATCACCACCGCCTCGTCGCCCGGGTCGAGCAGGGCCATCAGGCAGGCGGTGATCGCCTCGGTCGCGCCGGAGGTCACCACGATATCGGTGTCGGGATCGGCCGTGATGCCGTAGAAGCGGGCGTTATGGGCCGCGACGGCGGCGCGCAGCTCCGGCACGCCGGTCAGCGGCGGGTACTGGTTGCGTCCGTCGAGCAGCGCCTCGGCGGCGGCGCGGCAGACATCCTCCGGCCCGTCGGTGTCGGGAAATCCCTGCCCGAGGTTGATCGCCCCGTGCCGGGTCGCGAGGGCGGACATCACCGTGAAGATGGTGGTGCCGGTGGCGGCCAGCAGGCTGTTCGGTGTCTTCATGGCGGCGGCATCCTCGGCGCGGCGGGCGCCGCATCTATCCTCCGCGCGGCGGGCGCCGCATATAAAAGAGTGTGCGGGGCGCCGACAACGCCCGCCGGCCGGGGATTTGCTGCCCGCCCCGCCGCATTGCCGGGCTGGCACGCCCCGTGCAAACCTTGCGGCCTGCCGGCACGACCGACCGAATGGCAGTGCACTGAAGTATGGGAGGGCGCCCGGCCTGTGCCGGGCCATGCGCGCATGAAGAAGATCGAAGCTGTCATCAAGCCGTTCAAGCTCGACGAAGTGAAGGAAGCCCTGCACGAGGTTGGGCTTCAGGGCATTACGGTCGTCGAGGCCAAGGGTTTCGGTCGCCAGAAAGGCCATACCGAATTATACCGCGGCGCCGAATACGTGGTTGATTTCCTGCCGAAGGTGAAGATCGAGGTGGTCTGCGACGACGCCCTTGTCGAGCGCGCGGTGGAGGCGATCGTCAATGCCGCCCGCACCGGGCGCATCGGCGACGGCAAGATTTTCGTCTCGACGATCGAGGAAGTCATCCGCATACGGACGGGCGAACGCGGCCCGGACGCGGTCTAGCGCCGGCGGCGAACCACCGGCCGGCGCATCGTGCCCCGGCCACCCATGCGAAGAGAAGGACTGGACCCGAAGGATGGCGAAAAAGTCTGGTGACGCGGCGGCCGGCATCGGCCACGTGATGGAGATGATGAAGGAACACTCCGTCGAATACGTCGATCTGCGGTTCACCGATCCGCGCGGCAAGTGGCAGCACACCGCGCAGCACGTCTCGACCATCGACGAGGACGCGTTCCGCGACGGCATCATGTTTGACGGCTCCTCGATCGCCGGCTGGAAGGCGATCAACGAAAGCGACATGATCCTGATGCCGGACCCGGAAACGGCGGTCATGGACCCGTTTGCCGCCAAGCCCAGCATGATCCTGTTCTGCGACATCGTTGAACCGTCCACCGGCCAGTCCTATGCGCGCGATCCGCGCAGCACCGCCAAGCGGGTGGAGAGCTACCTGAAGGAAACCGGCATCGGCGATACGCTGATCGTCGGCGCCGAGGCCGAGTTCTTCGTGTTCGACAGCGTCAAGTTCGGCTCCGGCGGCAACTACTCCATGTTCCAGATCGACAGCCTGGAAGGGCCGCAGGCGTCGCTCAAGGACTACCCGGAAGGCAACATGGGCCACCGCCCGACCGTCAAGGGCGGCTACTTCCCCGTCCCGCCGGTCGACAGCGAAAGCGACCTGCGCGCCGAGATGCTGTCCACCATGGGCGAGATGGGTCTGGTGATCGAGAAGCATCACCACGAGGTCGCGCAGAGCCAGCACGAACTCGGCTTCCGCTTCGGCCCGCTTCACGTGCTCGCCGACCAGATGCAGATCTATAAGTACTGCGTCCACAACGTCGCGCACAGCTACGGCAAGACGGCGACGTTCATGCCGAAGCCGATCTATGGCGACAACGGTTCGGGCATGCACAGCCACTTCTCGATCTGGAAGGACGGCAAACCGCTGTTCGCGGGCAACGGCTACTCGGACCTGTCCGAGATGTGCCTGTATTTCATCGGCGGCGTCATCAAGCACGCCAAGGCGATCAACGCCTTCAGCAACCCGTCCACCAACAGCTACAAGCGGCTGATCCCGGGCTTCGAGGCGCCGGTGCTGCTCGCCTATTCGGCGCGCAACCGCTCGGCGTCGTGCCGCATCCCCTACACCGCGAGCCCCAAGGGCAAGCGCGTGGAGGTGCGTTTCCCCGACGCGTCGGCGAACCCGTATCTCTGCTATTCGGCGATCGCCATGGCCGGGCTCGACGGCATCAAGAACAAGATCCATCCGGGCGACCCGATGGACAAGGATCTGTACGACCTGCCGCCGGAAGAGCTGAAGGACATCCCGACCGTGTGCGGCAGCCTGCGCGAGGCCCTCGGC
>NZ_BANB01000017.1 GCF_000964365.1 Acidisphaera rubrifaciens HS-AP3
CTGCTCACCTTCGGGCTGCTGGCGGCTTGTCAGACCCCGGTTTTGCGCGACATTGGCATCACGGTCGCGGTGGGCGCTGGCCTCGCGATGGCGTTCGCGTTCCTGTTCGCCGGAGCCGCGCCGGGGGAGGATCGCTGAGTGGAGGCTTTGGTCGTGAGCGCGGCGACGGCGGTGAGCGCCGTCGGACATGGGCGCGCCGCCCACGCGCGGGCGTTGCGGGCGCGGCGCGGCGGGCTGCGTCCCAACGACTACGACCCGGCCGTGGGCGGCTGGATCGGGCGGGTCGAGGGGGTGGAGGAGCACCGCCTGCCGGCTGCCCTGGCCGCCTATGACTGCCGCAACCACCGGCTGGCGGACATGGCGCTCGATTGCGACGGATTCGCCGCCGCGGTCGGTCGGGCGCGGGCACGCCATGGCGCGGACCGTATCGCCGTCGTGCTCGGCACCAGCACCAGCGGCGTCACGGCGGCCGAGGACGCCTATCGCGCCCGTGCCGCGGACGGGGCGCTGCCGGACTGGTTCGATTTCGACAATACCCAGGATCTCGGCGCGCTCGCCCGCTTCGTGCGCGACCGCCTCGGCCTGCGCGGGCCGGCGCTGTCGGTCTCCACCGCCTGCGCCTCCAGCGCGCGCAGCTTCATGGACGCCGCCGCGCTGATCCGCGTGGGCATCGTCGATGCGGCCGTGGTGGGCGGGGCGGACAGTCTCTGCCGCATGACGCTGCACGGCTTTGCGGCGCTGGAACTGCTCGCCCCCGACCCCTGCCGCCCCTGCGCCGCCGACCGCGCCGGGATCTCGATCGGCGAGGCCGCTGGCTTCGCCCTGCTGGAACGTGCGGGGGAGGGGGAGGCGCTGCTGCTCGGCGCCGGAGCCAGCAGCGACGGCTATCACATGAGCGCGCCGCACCCCGAGGGGGCGGGCGCCGTCGCCGCCATGCGGACCGCGCTCGACGCGGCGGGCCTCGCGCCGGACGCGATCGACTGGATCAACCTGCACGGCACCGCGACCCGGGCCAACGACGCGATCGAAGATATGGCCGTCGCCGCCGTCTTCGGCGACGCCGTGCCGGCGAGCAGCACCAAGGGCTGGACCGGCCACACGCTGGGCGCCTGCGGCATCCTGGAGACGGTAATCGCGCTGGAATGCATGCGCGGCGGGTTCGTGGCCGGCTGCCTCGGCATCGACGCGGCCGATCCCGCCTTCACCACGGGCATCGCGGTCGCCAACACGGCGCGGCCGGTGCGGCGGGTGCTGAGCAACTCCTTCGGCTTCGGCGGCATCAACTGCAGCCTGATCCTCGGCAGCGCCGCATGACGGCGGCGGGTGGGATCACCGGCATCGGGCTGGCGGGGATCGGCCTAGCGGGGATTGGCCTCTGGGGACCGGGGCTGGAAGGCTGGGCGGCGTCGCGCCCCATCCTGGCCGGCCACGCGCCCTATGAGGGGCGGGAGTCGCCCGCGCCGCCGCCCGCGATCCTGGGTGCCGCGGAGCGCAGGCGCGCCGGTCCCGTGGTGCGCCTCGCCCTCGCGGTCGCGCAGGAGGCGGCGGTGGCGTCCGGCGTGCCG
>NZ_BANB01000016.1 GCF_000964365.1 Acidisphaera rubrifaciens HS-AP3
CGGCTGATCGCCGATCAGACGGCGGCCGCTCTGCGCGGCCTCGCGCGCGCGGCCAACGGGGTGGCGCTCCTGACGGACATCCGCACCGCGCGCCGCCCCCGGCGCCTCGGCCTGATCCGCCGCCCGGACCGGCTGCCGGCCCTGATCAACGCGCTGCGGGTGATGGTCGCGATCGGGGCGGCCTGCCTGGTCTGGATCGCGACCGCGTGGCCAAGCGGCCTGACTTTCATCACCTTCACCGCCGTGCCGGCGCTGCTGCTGTCGCCGCTCAACGAAATGGCGCTGCCCAGCGCCCTGCGCTTCACCGGCGGCACGGTGATCGCCGTCGTGGCGTGCGCCGTGGTCGATTTCGCCGTGCTGCCGAACCTCTCGACGTTTCCCGCCTTCGCCCTGGCGCTCAGCGCGGTCCTGGTACCCTTCGGCGCGTTGCAGGCGACGGCGCGCTTCGCGCCGGTGTTCACCGCCGCCGCGGCCAACTTCGTTCCCTTTCTCGCGCCCTCGAACCAGATCACGTATGATCCGCAAGCGTTCTATAATACCGCGACCGCGATCGTGGGGGGCATGGTGCTGGCGACGACGGCGCTGTGGGTGATCCCGCCGGTGCCGGCGGCGGTGCGGGCACGCCGCCTCGCCCGGGCGAGCCTGCGCGACGTGCGGCGGATCGCCGCGGGCGAGTGGCGGCCGGCGCAGTCGGCATGGCAGAGTCTGATGTATGACCGTCTCGG
>NZ_BANB01000015.1 GCF_000964365.1 Acidisphaera rubrifaciens HS-AP3
CCCCGCGCCCGCCCCCGCGCGCCCGCATCGCGACAAGGCGATCGTCATCGCCTGGCTGGTCGAATGCGCGGCCGTCACGCTCGGCCTCGTGCTCTCGGTCGTCGCCGGCATCGAGGGCAGCGCCGACGGGCCGGCGACCGTTGCCGTCGCCATCCTGCCTTTCGCCGCCCTGTCGGTGATCGAGCTGACGAAGATCCCGCTGGTGCGCCTGACCTTCCGCACCGACCGCCTCTGCTGGCGCATCCTCGGCGCGCTCGCCCTGGTGGTCGTCACCGCCGCCACGTTCGAGAACTTCGTGTTCGGCTTCGAACGCGGCTTCAACGAACGTATCCGCGCCGTGGAGGTCGCCGCCACCCGCGTCGACGACCTGCGCCGTCAGGCGGCGGATGCCGGTGCCGAGGTGCGCGACCTCGACGGGCAGATCGCGCGGCTGCAGGGCGAACTCGGTCGGGTGCAAACCGACGCCGCCGCCGCCCGCCAGCAGGAACAGGGCGACCTGGCCGACGCGCGGAACGATGACGACAGCGCGCGCCTTGATGGCGAACGGCAGCGCCTGCTCGCCGAACAGGCGCGCGCCGACCATGAGCACGACGTCGCCCTCGCGGCGGAGCGCCGGCGCTGCGCCGCCCCGTCCGTGTCGTGCCGCATCACCGCCATCAACAAGGCCTATTACCACCAGCACGAAGCGATCGGCCGCCGGATCGAATCCCTCGACGCCGAGGCCGCCAAGGCGCGCCAGGCACGCACCGATCAGGAGGCAACCGCGCGCCAGCAGCGCGACGCCGACCTGCGGGCCGCGACGGCACGGCAGGCGGCGCTGAGCGCCGATCTCGATCGCCTCACCCAGCGCCGGGCGCAGGCGCGGCAGACGGTCACAACGGCGCAGGACAGCCTCTCGGACGCGCTGCGCACGCGCGACGCGCTGATCGACCGCTCGCAGCTCCACCGCCTCGCCGACATCCTGTACGGCAATCACGAGGACGCGGCGCTGCAACGGACCAAGCGCATCTTCGTCGTCAGCCTCGCCGTCATCGTCGCGGTGATCGGGACGGTGCTGGCGACGCTCTATTATGCCGGACAGGCCGCGCAGGGCCGCCGCCGGCGCCGCCCGCTGGTGGACGCGCTGCGCGCCCTGATCGCGCGCCG
>NZ_BANB01000014.1 GCF_000964365.1 Acidisphaera rubrifaciens HS-AP3
TCGACCTTGGGGATCATGCCGCCGGTGATCACGCCCGCTTCGATCGCGGCACGGACCTCGGCGATGGTCATCTCGGGGATCAGCCGCCCCTCGGCGTCCAGCACGCCCGGCACGTCGGTGAGCATCAGCAGCCGCGTCGCATGCAGCGCCCCGGCGATCGCGCCCGCCGCCGTGTCGGCGTTGATGTTGTAGGTCTGCCCGTCTGCGCCGATACCGACCGGCGCGATCACCGGCGTCAGCCCCGCCCCCGTCAGGGCATGGATCACCCGCACGTCCACGTGCTCCGGCTCGCCCACGAAGCCGAGATCGAGCATGCGCTCGATGTTGCTGTCGGTGTCGCGCGTCGTGCGGCGCAGCGGGCGGGCGCGGATCATGCTGCCGTCCTTCCCGCACACGCCCACCGCCAGCGCGCCCGCGCGGTTGATCAGGTCGGCCACGTGTTTGTTGACGGTGCCGGCCAGCACCATCTCGACCACCTCGACCATCGCGGCGTCGGTCACCCGCAGCCCGTCCACGAAGGTGGACTGGATCGCGAGGCGGCGGAGCATGTCGTTGATCTGCGGGCCGCCGCCGTGGACGACGACGGGGTTGATGCCGACCTGCTTGAGCAGCGCGACATCGCGGCCGAACTCCGCCGCGAGCGCGGCGTCGCCCATCGCGTGGCCGCCGTATTTCACGACGATCGTATCGCCGGCATAGCGTCGCAGATAGGGCAGCGCCTGCGCCAGCACCCGCGCCTGTTCGGTGGCGGTCGCGATATCGATCGATGCGGTCATCGCAGCCTCTCTCCGCTCCTGTCCGTGGCCGCCCGCCTCGTGGGCGCCCGCCTCGTGGGCGCCTGTCGCGCTAGCCCGCGAGCAGGGTGGCGATGGCAGCGCGCAGCGCCGGGATGCCGGCGCCGTCCTCGCTGCTGGTGGCCAGGACATCCTGATGCGCGGCGGCGTGGCGGCGGGCAAGCCCCCGCACCTCGGACAGTTTGGACGCCAGCGCCGCCGGCTTGGTCCCGTCGGTCTTGGTCAGCACGAGCTGATAGGTGACGGCGGCGCGGTCGAGCAGCTCCATCACCGCCGTGTCCGATGCCTTGATCTCGATGCGCGCGTCCAGCAGCAGGAACACGCGGCGCAGGTTCGGCCGGCCGCGCAGATAGTCGAACATCAGCCCCTGCCAGTCCGCCTTGATGGATTTCGGCGCCTGCGCGTACCCGTAGCCGGGCATGTCCACGAGGGTCGCCTGTCCGTCGAGGTCGAAGAAATTGAGCTGCCGCGTCCGTCCCGGCTGGCCGGACGCGCGGGCGAGCGCGTTGTGGCCCGTCAGTGCGTTGAGCAGGCTGCTCTTGCCCACGTTCGACCGGCCGGCGAAGGCGATCTCCACCCCCGCCGCCGGCGGCAGCTGGTCGATCCGCTGGGACGCATAGAAGAACCGGCACGGCCGCGCGAACAGAAGACGGCCCGCCTCCTCGGCTGCAGCCGCCTCCGCCGCGCCGTCGGGCGCGTCGCCCCCGGCGGTCAGGTGCGCGCCAGGTTCGGCTTGGGCAGGGTGGCGCGACGCTGGATCAGCCATTGCTGCGCGATCGACAGGGTGTTGTTCCACGACCAGTAAATCACCAGCCCGGCCGGGAAATTAGCCAGCATGAAGGTGAAGATGACCGGCATGAACCGGAACAGCCGCGCCTGCACCGGATCGGGGGGCGCCGGGTTCAGCATCTGCTGCAGGTACATCGTGATGCCCATGATGATCGGCCAGGCACCGAGATGCAGGAAGTGGCTGTACTGGGACGGATCGAACGGCAGCAGACCGAACAGGTTGAACACCGTGGTCGGGTCCACCTGCGACAGATCGTGGATCCAGCCGAAGAACGGCGCCTGCCGCATTTCGATGGTGACGAAGATCACCTTATACAGCGAGAAGAACACCGGCACCTGCAGCAGCATCGGCAGACAGCCGCTTGCCGGGTTGACCTTCTCCTCGCGATAGAGGGTCATCATCTCGGACTGAACCTTGGCCGGCTCGTCCTTGTACTTCTCCTTGAGCGCCTGGATCTTCGGTGCCAACAGCTTCATCCGGCCCATCGACCGGTAGGAGTAGTTCGCCAGCGGGAAGAACAGCGCCTTCACAGCGACGGTGAAGACCATGATCGCGAGGCCGAAATTGCCGAGCACGGAGTTCAGCCAGTCGAGCGCGAGGAAGATCGGCTGCGTCAGGAACCAGAACCAGCCCCAGTCCACCGCGTAATCGAACATCTGGATATGCAGCCGGTCCTGGTACGACCGCAGCAGCGAGACGACCTTGGCCCCCGCGAACAGATGCGTCTCGATACCGGAATCCGCCCCCGGCGCGACCGTCACCGGCACGTTCGGGCGGTTGTCCACCTGATAGCCGCCGTTCTTGTAGATGAACCGCGTCGTCGTCTGCACGCCGGTCGGCGGGATCAGCGAGGTCAGCCAGTATTTGTCGGTGATGCCGGCCCAGCCGCCGACGCCGCTGCCCTCATAGGCGATGCCGTCGGCCTTTTCGGCCGCACTCTTGGCCGAGGAGTATTTCTCCTCGTGCAGCGTGCCGTCGACGACGCCGAGCAGGCCCTCGAACAGGATGTAGTAGCTGCTGCCCTTGGGCTCGAAGTCGCGGCGGATGCGCGCATACGGATAGAGCGCCACCGGCGCGCCCGACGCGTTGTGCACGCGCTGCGTCACGGTGAACATGTAGTTGTCGTCCACCGCGAGCGTGATCTCGAACGTCAGCCCCGCGCCGTTGTCCCACGACAGCGTGACCGGCTGCCCGGTCCGCAGCGTGGCGGCAGACGCCTTCCACACCGTATCGGCGTCCGGCAGCCGCCCCGGATTGGTCCCCGCCGCCGGCAGCCAGCCGTACTGCACGTAATACGGCTCGCCGTCCTTGCGCGGCTCCAGCAGGCGCACGCGCGGCGAATCCGGGTTGATCGTGTCGCGGTAGTCGTCGAGCACCAGATCGTCGATCCGCGCGCCGAGCAGGCTGACCGAGCCGGAGACGCGCGCGGCGGCGATCTTCAGCCGCGGCGCGTTGCGCGGAGGCGCCTTGACGGCGGCCGTGCCCTCGTCCGGCCCGCCTTCGCGGGGGGTCGCGGGCGAGGGCGGTGGCTGCTGCGTGTCGGCAACCGTCGCCGGCACCGGCGCGTGCGGCAGATAGGGCGCGACGAGGAAGCGCCAGCCCAGAAGGATCGCCAGCGAAAGGGCGATCGCGGAAAACAGCCGTTTCTGATCCATCAAGTCCCGTCCTGGCCCGGGCTGTCCCGGCGGTGGTCGGCGAAGCAGTGGCGCGGATCGCCTGTCGGGCGACCGGGCGGATCGTGGGTCGGGGCGGCAGCCGGCGGGACCGGATCGACGCCGCCCGGATGCCATGGGTGGCAGCGCAGGATCCGCCGCGCCGCGAGCCATCCGCCGCGCGCGGCGCCATGGGAGCGCAGCGCCTCCACGGCATAGTCCGAGCAACTGGGCCAGAAGCGGCAGTTGCAGCCAAGCACCGGGCGCAGCGTGTACTGATAGCCGCGCACCACGCCCGTCGCGAGCAGCGCGGGGAGGCTCATGGCAGCACGCCGGTCTTGCGCAGGGCGCGGCGCAGATCGTCCTGCAGCACGCGGAAGTCGCGCGCCCGCGTGCCCTCGCGGCCGATCAGCACCAGATCGTGACCGGCCGTCGCTGCCGCGGCAGGCTGATCCGCCGCGAGCACGAGGCGCGCGGCCTCGCGCAGCCGGCGACGGGTGCGGTTGCGCACCACGGCGTTGCCGATCTTCTTGGTCACGGTGAAGCCGACCCGGGGGGCACCGTCGTCCTCGCGCCGCCGCGCCTGCAGGACGAGGCCCGGCAGGGGCGCCTTGCGGCCCTTGGACGCGCACAGCAGGAAATCGCGTCGATGGCGCAGCCGTTCGGGACGCATGGCGCGGGCGACCTGGACGGGACCCGGTTGCCCCGTCGCGTCAGGCCGAGAGGCGCTGCCGGCCCTTGGCGCGACGGTTCGCCAGCACCTTGCGGCCGCCGACGGTCGCCATGCGGGCGCGGAAGCCATGCCGGCGCTTGCGTACGAGCTTCGACGGTTGATAGGTGCGCTTCACGACGTCTACTCCGATTGATGCGGGGCCCGCGCGCCATAAGGCGCGGCCGGCGACATGCGGCACCGGCGGACAGGCGGCGGCTTATAGGAGCGGCGCGGCCGGCCCGTCAATCTCGGCCCGCAGACTCCCACCCCGCCGCCGCCGCCGGCCGTAGCAACCGCCCCACGGAGAGACCCCCATGCCCCGCGCCCGACCGAGCGCCGACTTCGCCATCATCGGCGCCGGCGCCGCCGGATTGTCGGTCGCCTATGCCGCCGCCAATCTCGGCCTGCGTGTCGTGCTGGCCGAACATGGCCGGATGGGCGGGGACTGCCTCAATGTCGGATGCGTGCCGAGCAAGGCACTGCTGGCGGCGGCGCATGCCGCGCGCTCGGCCCGCCGCGCCGGGCGGCTCGGCGTGCATCTGCCGCCGCCGCGCATCGACTGGGACGGCGTGCGCGCGCATGTCCGCGCCGCGATCGATACCATCGCGCCGACCGATTCCGAGGCGCGCTATGCGGGCTTCGGCGTCGACGTGCGGCGCGCGACCGCCCGCTTCACCGCGCCCGAAACGCTCGACATCGGCGGCGCGGCGGTAACAGCGCGCCGCATCGTGGTCGCCGCCGGCTCGGCCCCCTCGGTGCCGCCCATCCCGGGGCTCGATGCCGTGCCCTATGTCACGAACGAGACGATCTTCGACGTGGCGGCGCGCCCGGAGCACCTCATCGTGCTGGGTGGCGGCGCGATCGGGCTGGAGATGGCGCAGGCCCACGCCGCGCTCGGTTGCCGGGTGACGGTGGTCGAGGCCGCGCGCATCGCGTCGCGGGAGGAGCCGGAACTGGCCGACGCGCTGCGCGCGGCGCTCGCCGCCGACGGGATCGAGGTGATCGAGGGCACGCCGGTCACGGCGGTCGAGCCCGGACCGGCGCTGCGGCTGG
>NZ_BANB01000013.1 GCF_000964365.1 Acidisphaera rubrifaciens HS-AP3
GCCGCCGGTCGTGTCGGTCCTCGCGCCGCTGCTGCCGGAGGGGCTGATCGCCATGTGGGGCGCGGCGATCGCGGGCATCGGCAACCCGATCAACCCGTTCCTCGATCCGGCGCATATCGCGGGCATCATGCGCGCGGCGGGGACAAACATCCTGGTCACCGCCACGGCCGCGTTTCACGCCCGATCCGGCGCCCGACCGCGTCAGCGGCTATTTCCACACCGGCGGCACCACGGCGGCGCCGAAGCTGGTGCGCCACACGCAGCGCGGGCAGCTGCTCAATGCGTGGAACAGCGGCGCGCAGCTCGGCCCGGCTTCGGACGAGGTGGTGGGCCACGGCATGCCGAACTTCCATGTCGGCGGCGCAATCCTCGGCTGCCTGCGCAGCCTGGTGATGGGGCAGACGCTGCTGACGCTGACACCCGGCGGCTTCCGCGACGCGGGCGTGGTGGGGCGGTTCTGGGACATCGCGCGGCAATACGGCATGACGTCGGTGCTCGCCGCGCCGACCACCTGCGCGATGCTGCTGGCGCAGCGCGATGCGCGGTCGGACGGCCATGCGATCCGCGCCGTCAGCACCGGCGGCGGCGCCATGCCGCGCGACCTCGGCCGCGCGTTCCACGAGCGCTTCGGCACGCCGCTGCGCGAGCTGTGGGGCATGACGGAGTTCCAGGGCATCCTGTCGGCCAACCCGCTGGGCGCGACGGCCCCGCGCATCGGCTCGGTCGGGCTGATGAGCCCGTTCCATCGCGTCATCCCCGCGCGGATCGGGGACGGGGCGTTCGCCGGCGCGTGCGGACCGGGGGAGAAGGGCGTGCTGGCGGTCGGCGGCCCGTGCGTCACGCCGGGCTATCTCGGCCTCGACGACGCGGCGCTGTGCGTGCGCGGCATGCCGGACGGCGGCCGCTGGGTGAACAGCGGCGATCTCGGGGCGGAGGATGCGGACGGCTATGTGTGGCTGTACGGCCGGCAGAAGGACATCATCGTGCGCGGCGGCCACAACATCGAGCCGGCGCTGGTCGAGGACGCGCTGACGCGCCATCCCGCCGTGCAGGTCGCCGCCGCCGTGGGACAGCCGGACGCGCTGAAGGGCGAATTGCCGCTCGCCTACGTGCAGCTGCGCGCGGGCGCGCGGGCGACGCCCGAGGAGCTGCTCGACCTGTGCCGCCGCGAGGTGGCGGAGCGCGCGGCGGTCCCCGTGGAGGTCGTCATCGTGGAGACCGTGCCGGTGACGGCCGTCGGCAAGATCTACAAGCCGGCGCTGCGTCTCGACGCCATGGCGCGCGTCGCCGCCCGCGTGGTGGCGGACACGCTCGGCACGGCGCATGCGGTGCGGGTCGAGGCGGTGGAGACGACGACGCGCCCGACCGTGCGCGTGACGCTGCCATCGGACAATCTTTCGGACGGCGATGCCGCGCGGCTGCGCGACGCCTTCGCGCCGTTCCTGTTCGAGACGGAGATCGTGACGGTTGGTGAGGCGACGGCCGGTGAAGCGACGGCGGTGAGGTGACGGGCGCCTAACCCGACGCGACGAAGCGGGCGAGGCGGTCGAACTCCGCGATGCTCAGCGTCTCGGCCCGGCGGTCGGGCGCGATACCGGCGCGGTCGAGCAACTCGGCGCCGCCGAGGGGCCGCAGCGCGCCGCGCAGCATCTTGCGACGCTGGCCGAACGCCGCCTCCGTCACCCGCTCCATCGCGGCGAGCCGCGCGGGCGGTGGCTGTTCGGCATGGGGCGTGAGGACGACGACGGCGGAATAGACGGCGGGCGCCGGCACGAAGGCGCGCGGCGGCAGGCGCAGCGCGAGATGCGTGGCACAGGTCCACTGCGCGAGCACCGACAGCCGGCCATAGGCACCGCTGCCGGGCGCCGCGCACAGACGCTCGGCCACTTCCTGCTGGAACATCAGGGTCAGCCGCTCCCACGACGCCGCATGACGCAGCCAGCCGATCAGCAGACGGGTGCCGACGTTGTAGGGCAGGTTGGCGATGACCTGACGCGGCGGCGGCACCAGCGTCGCCGCATCCAGTTCCGTCGCATCGGCGGCGACGAGGCGCAGCCGCGGCTCGCCCTCGGCCAGTTCGGCGATGGCGGCGGCGGCGCGGCGGTCGATCTCGATCGCGGTGACGTCGGCGCAGGGCGAGTCGAGCAGCGCGCGCGTCAGCCCGCCGGGGCCCGGCCCGACCTCGACCACGTGCCGCCCCTCCAGCGCGCCCGCGGCGCGGACGATGCGGGCGGTGAGATTCTCATCCAGCAGGAAATGCTGGCCGAGCGAGTGGCGGGCATCGAGGCCGTGGCGCGCGATGACCTCGCGCAGCGGCGGCCGGGCGGGTGCCGGGATCAGGTTTTCGGCGTGGCGGCGCCGTCGCGCCGCTCGATCTCCGCCTTGCGCTGCAGGTCGCGGAGAAGCTGGCGCGAGACCAGTTCGGCGCGCTCGCCGAGCAGGCGACGCTGGATGTCCTCGGTCGATTCCTGCGCGAGGTTCTTCTCGGCGCGGCTGCAGACCATCATCACGGCGATACCGTCGCCGGACACCAGCGGCTGCGAGGCCTTGCCGTCCGGCAGATTGGTCAGCAGCGTGCGGAACGCGGCGGGGTTGATCGTCTCCAGCCGCACCGGGCCGGGATCGACCGGCCGGGTGGACCCGACCGCCTTGGCGGCCGCCTCCATCGCGTCGCAGCCATGGGTGGCGGCGCTCAACGCCTTGGCGCGCTCCAGCGTGCTGCGCTGCTGCTCGGTCGGATGCTGCGGATCGAGCGCGGTGGTGAAGGGCAGGAAGACCTGCCGCATCGTCAGCATGGTGCCGATGTCGTGGCCGATCTCGCGCTTGCCGCGCAGCGTGACGATGTCATAGCCGCCGGGCACGCGGACGGGATTGCTGATGGCGCCGGGCGGCATCTGCTCGACGAGGCGGGCGACGCCGGGATCGAGCTCGTTGGGTTCGACCCAGCCGAGATCGCCGCCCTCAAGCGCGGTCTGGCTCTGGCTGAACTGCGCCGCGACGACGGCGAAGGGGGCGCCGGAGCGGAGCTGCTTGATGACGGTCTCGGCGAATTTCTCGGCGTCCGGGGCGTGGGCGGGGGTGTCGGCGGGGATGAAGATTTCGCTGACCCGGTACTGGGGCTTGCCGGTCTGGGCGGCGAGGATGCGCTGCTGTTCGGCGACCTCCGCCGGGGTGATGGTCGCGGCATCGCCCAGCTGGTCACGGATCACGCGCAGCCAGCCGAGCTGCACCCGCACCTGATCGACCAGCGTGCGGAACGAGACGCCGTCCGATTCCAGCTTACGGCGCAGCGCGTCGGCCGGCATGTTGTTGCGCGTCTCGACCTCGTGGATCGCGGCGGCGATTTCCTTGTCCGTCACGTTGACGTGCCGGCGCTGGATCTCCTGCAGCCGCAGCCGCTCGTCGATCAGCTGGCGCGTCACCTGCGGCCGCAGCCGGGCCAGCATCTCCGGCGTGTTGGCGACGCCCGCGGACAGCGCGAAAAGCTTGGCGCGGTTCTCGACATCGCCCTCGCTGATGACGTCGCCGTTGACCACGGCGACGATGCTGCTCGACTGCGCGTGGGCGGCGACCGGCGCGAGGGTCGTCGCGACCAGCGCACACGCCCCCGCCGCGCCCTGCGCGAGCATCAGCCAGGAACATGCAACCGTAAGTTTCATTCGGCGGTTCATGCCATTTCTCTACGCAACCCTGTCTCGGGCGGCAAGCATGGCGGCCGCGCGAAGGCGATGCCGCCCCGTGTCTCAGGCGCCATGGAAGCCGAAGGCGCCGATCGTCTTGAGCGTGATCGTGAACAGCACCGCCTCGTAGCCGGAGAAGCCGTTCACCTCGGTGTACATGCGGGTGAAGCGGGTGTCCAAGATCATGCACTCGTTCTCCCACGCCGCCTCGGCGCCGAGCATGACCATCTGGTTGGTCTGAAGGTCGCGCTGCACATAGGCCGACAGATGATAATGGCCGAACCGGCTGTCGAACCCGGCCGTCGCCTCGTTGCGGGGAATGTAGAACAGCGGCGACGAGCCGGGCGGCGGCTGGTCGTAATAGGTATACGGATTGTTCGACGTATAGATGTAGCCGACATTGAAATTGAACACCGGCTTGCCGACCACCGCCAGCACGTCGGCCATCTTCGACTTGAAGTCGTTGTGATCAAGCCGGAAGCGATAGGTGACGTTGAAGAACGGGCTCGGGGCGAACGAGAGGTGCCCGACATAGTCAGAGACCGGGCCGGTCAGGCCGGAAAACGGGATCATCGTCAGCGGCTCGGTCGAATAGGACTGGCCGAACAGGGCGTCCACCACGGTGCCGTTCAGGTACCACGCGCCATGCATCGCGAGATTGAGGCGCGAGCCGCCTTCCAGCATGTCGATGCCGGGGAAGCGGTTCCATCCGAACAGGTTGGAGTCGGTGAACTCCAGATCGAGGCTGTCCTCGTTCGGATAATGCAGCATCTGGTGGTTGCCCATGTTCGGGCCCACCACGACCTCGGCTTCCGGCTCCAGGATCTGCGAGCCCCAGTCGGTGCTCGTGCGCATGAAGGGCCAGCGCAGATCGAGCGCCATCTGCGGCATCGTGCGCGCCGCCGTCAGGTGCGAGACCGGGCCGTAATTGGGCTGCTGGTCGAACGCGGTCGCGTTATAGGCGGCATTCACCAGGTGGAACTGCAGGTTCCACATGTCGCCGAACAGCCCGGTGAACGGCCGGGCGTAATTCAGGATCAGGTCCGCGCGCTGCGTGTTGGTGCCGACGTTGCGCAGGACGTTGAAATCCTCGGTATCGAGCGACACGCGGCCGCCGAGCGGATCGACCTGCCCGAAATAACTGTATTCATAGCGCGGCAGCACGATCGGCAGCGTCGTCTGCGCGATGCTTGTGTCAAGGCTCTGGTAGAAGGTCGTATCCAGCTTGGTATAGGAGCCGGTGCCGAACCCCTCGACAAACAGGTTGCTGGTCAGGATGTCGGCGATGCCGCCGAAATAGTTGCCCAGGTTGTAGTCGTTCAGATAATTGACCGACGACGCCCGGTCGAACGTGAAGCCATAGCGCCACGTGTCGTCCCAGCTGAACGTCCCGTTGGCGAAGATCGATCCCTGCAACTGCCCGTCGAGCTGACCGGCCGACAGGTTGACGTCCATCGTCCCGTCATTGAACCGCCGGCGATAGTCGGCATCGACCTGGCCGCCCTGCTGGGTGGTGATCAGCGGCGTCACGGTGATGTCGGACTGGTCGTCCAGCACGCCGTAGTACGGCAGGCCGAAGAACGCGCCCACCGTGCTCGCCTGCCCCATGACCGGAATCATGATGCCGCTCGCGCGCTGCACGCTCGGGTCCGGCGTGTTGAAATACGGCAGATAGACGACCGGTATGCCGAAGGCGTCGACCGTCGCGTCATAGAACTCGATGCGCTTGTGCTCGACGTCCTGCACCCCGGAATAGGCGCGGATCTGCCACAGCGGCGGCTTGCTTGGGTCCTTCATGCAGACGTTGCACGTCGAATAGACGAGGCGCGACAGCTCGTTGACCTCGCCGCCCGTGCGCCGCGCGCCGTTCGCCGCGAGCCGCCCGTTCTGCGTCAGCTGCGCCCGCATGCCGCGCAGCACGGCGTCCTTCATGCCCTGACTCAGCTCGATGTAGTCGGCGAACATCACCTGTCCGTCCGGCTCCAGCAGGACGACGTGGCCGATCGCCGCCGCGACATCGGTGTTGCGGTCGAAGGTGACCTTGTCGGCGCGCACCTCGTGGTCGCCCTGCCAGGCATCGACGTTGCCCGTCGCGGTCACGATGCCGGTCGCGCGGTCATAGGTGACCTGATCGGCGGTGAAGGTGACGGGCTGATCCTTGCTGACCGGGCTGCCTTTTGGCTGTTCCAGCGCCTTGCCGATCTGCGCCTGCGCGCTGCCGGCCATGCCGGCAAGCAGGCCGCCCATGACGACGAGCCCGGCCGCGAGGCGGCGCAGCGCGGCAAAGCCCCGCCACGCGGCGGCGGCCGGACGGTCGGGGTCGGTCACCGCGCGCCTCACCTAGCTGTCCTCCAGGTGCAGCAGCAGCGCCACCGCGAACATCAGTCCCGACGCCGCCGGTGCCCAGGCGGCGAGCGCCACCGGCAGCGCGCCGGACTGGCCGAACTCCTCGGCCATCTTTGAGATCATGAACAGCGCGAACCCGGCCGCCACGCCGCTGCCGAGCATGCGCGCCACGCCCCCGCGCCGCGCCGGGCGCATCGAAAACCCGGCCGAGACGAGGGCCATCGTGCCGCACAGCAGCGGCAGCGCGAGCAGCGACTGGAAATGCAGCCGGTGGCGGATCGACGAAAATCCCGACCGGTCGAGCAGGCGGATGAAGTCCGGCAGCGCCCATACCGACAGCGTGTCGGGCGAGGCAAAGCTTTCCTGCACGCGGTTGACGGTCAGATCGGTCGGCAGCAGCGTCACCTGCGGTCGCCCCGGCACCTGGTCGGGCCGCACGGTGCGGGCGTTCTCCATCAGCCAGACGCCGGGGCCGAGCGTGGCGCTGCTGGCCTCGATGCGCGTCAGCAGGTGGTCGTCCCCGTCGAGGCGGAAGACGCTGACATCGTGCACCGTCAGCGTCTTGGCCTTCAGCGACACGCCCAGCGCGTGGATGATCGCGACGCCCGACCGGCTCAGCCCGTGATCGGACTGGCGCAGCCAGAGCTGGCCGCCCGCCAGCGCGAGCGGGCCGCCGCCGGCGCGCAGATAGAGGTTGTCCAGCTGTTCCGCCCGCGCCAGCAGCATCGACGACAGCGGGCTGCCCGCGGCCGTCGCGAGCCCGCCGAGCAGCATGGCGCAGAAGACCGGCGCCGCCAGGAACTGCCAGGCGGAGACGCCGGCCGCGCGGGCGACGATCAGCTCCGAGCTGCGGGTCAGCCGCCACAGCGCGAGGATGCCGCCGAGCAGCACCGCAAAGGGCAGGATCTGGATGGCGATATAGGGCAGCCGCAGCGCCGCCATCTCGGTGACGAGGCCGAACGTCGCCTCCGGCTTGCTCGCCGACCGGCGCAGCAGCTCGATGAAGTCGAACAGCGACACCAGCCCGCTGAGCGAGGCGAGCATCACCAGCACCCAGGCGACGAAGGTGCGGGCGATGTAGAACGAAAGGGTCGCCGCCAGCGTCACGCCGCGGCACGCCGCAGATTGCGGGCCCGCATCGCCACCAGCAGCTCCGGCGCGAACAGCAGCCAGGCGCACAGGATGCCGGGCCCCGCCGAATGCAGCCACATCAGCGGAATAAGCGCCCCGTCCCGCGCGGCAAGGTTGTCCACCGCGAGGCCGACCGCCAGCAGCAGCACCACCGCCAGCACGGCGACCAGCGGCCGCAACAGGCCGCCATGGCGGCGGAACATGCCGGTCAATGTCGAATACAACGCAACCATCGTGAACGAGAGGGCGGTCAGCGGCGTGGTCAGGCGCTTATACGCCTCGGCCCGCCACTTTCCCTCGTCGCGGGGCAGCGCGATTCCCTCGGGGTGCAGCAGGTCGTGCAGCGACACTTCCGACATGTCGCGCAGCCGGTTGGCGTCGCCCTTGTCGCCGCGGTTCAGGTCGATCGTGTTCTCGCCGAAGGTCAGCACGTTCAGCCGCCCGGTCTGGCGGTCGATCTCCTGCCGGCTGCCGTCCTGCAGCAGCACGCGCGGCCCGGCGGGCGTCTCCAGCAGCCGGCCGCTTTGGGCCAGGATGGTGGCATGCGCCGCCGGATTGCGGCCGTCGTCGATCATGATGCCGTGCAGCGTGCCGTCCGCGTCGCGCGTCCGCACGTACACGGTCATGTTGTCGCTGATCTGCGTGAACACGCCGTCCTGCAGCAGGAAGGCGGCCATGCGGTTGCGGATCTCCCACTGGAACTCGCGGAACGAGCGCAGCGTGTCGGGCACGATCACCAGGTTCAGAAGAAAGCAGACCCCGACCGCGATCAGACCGGTCGCCAGCGCCGGCCGCGACAGGGCGAACGGGGACAGGCCCGCCGCGCGCATCACCGTCAGCTCCCGGTCCCCCGACAGGCGCTGATAGATGAACTGCACCACCACGAAGCAGGTGATCGGCAGGATCACGGCGATGAAGCTCGGGATCAGCAGCCCGGTCAGCTCGAGAAAGGTGCCGAGCGACAGGCCGTGGTTCACCACCATCTCGACGAAGCGCAGGCTCTGCGTCAGCCAGATGAGCGCGGCGAGGCCGCCGGTGACG
Source organism: Acidisphaera rubrifaciens HS-AP3 (assembly GCF_000964365.1). Classification (GTDB taxonomy): domain Bacteria; phylum Pseudomonadota; class Alphaproteobacteria; order Acetobacterales; family Acetobacteraceae; genus Acidisphaera; species Acidisphaera rubrifaciens. Next base: position 8,199 of record NZ_BANB01000013.1, read on the forward strand.
GCCACCAGCGACAGGGCCATCTGGCGGAACATGTAACGGTCGATCCGGGTGAACAGCGGGCGTCCTGGCATAGCGGCAGCGATGCTCTCCCTGGCGGCGCGCCGGACCCTAGCGGAGCCGGCGCCCCGCGGCCAAGCCGCAGCCCGCCGCGTGGGCGCTGCTTTTGGGCCAGAGGCGGCAGCGTTGCAACGGGCGTTACGTGACGGTGACGCACCGCCGCATCATGACCATGCGGGTCGCGCGGCGACGCGGGTCATGCGCGCGCCGA
>NZ_BANB01000012.1 GCF_000964365.1 Acidisphaera rubrifaciens HS-AP3
GGCGCCGAAGCCGGCTGCCCCGGCGGGCGCGCAGGCGGCGGATGGCGTGGCGGCGGGTGCCACGGGAGCGGGTGCCAGGGGGGCGCTTCCGTCGGGCGCGGTTTCGGGCTATGCGTCCCGGTGACGGACCCGTAGCTCAGCTGGATAGAGCGTCGCCCTCCGAAGGCGAAGGTCGCACGTTCGAATCGTGTCGGGTCCGCCAATCCATCCGGTATTATGTAGCACCCGCCACCGCACAAACTAAGCGGTCATGACCCATCATCCCTACCTTGATGCGGCATGGGCGACACCTTCATCATCTCCGGTCTGCGCGAAAAGCGGTCGAGCATCGCTGGTCGCATCATGGAACTGCGCCGAGAGGCTGAGCGGCTTGAGGCCGACCTGTTTCACATAGACGCGGTGCTGCGGCTCTACGACGTCGAGCCTGCCGACATCCCCACCAAGGGCCGCGTGCCCGTCCGCTCGTCCTATTTTGGCCGCAACGAGATCACGCGCCGGATCTACGACGCACTACGGACGCAAGGCGCTATCTGCGCCGTCGACATCGCCGCTCAGGCCATGCGGGACAAGGGACTGGACCCAGCTGCCGACCGCAAGCTGCGCACCAACTTTGCTCAACGCTTCCTCACGTCCCTTCATGATCTGAGGAAGGCGGGGCGTATCGAGCGCATTGGCAACGGTAAGGGAGTGCGCTGGCGGCTGGTCGCGACGGTGGACGACGCCGCAACTGGTGGTTAGTATCCTTGGGGATACTCAATAGGGGATGGACATGTCAGACGATGTTTATGCAAAGTTACGTTGGTCTGCCATGCAGAGTGCCCTTCTATTGCTTTGTGTCCAAGACTTCGCAGCCAGCATCCTTCGTTATACTCTAAATCTCACTCCGCTGAATGATGAAGCCTTGGCTGAGATTAAAGCGGCCTGCGTTCTGAACCTCAAAAACACTAGCACGTCCGGTGTCTCGATCAATGAAGAGGCCGCACTGATTGGGCAAACGATCGAGAAGTTTGAAAACTGTATCAAGTTTATTATTCAGAAGGCTTCTGAAATCTAAAACTTCAACATCCCCGTTGCGACGCAATATAACACAAGATTGATTAAAGCTTATAGTAGGCTCGTTAGTATTCATAAAGTGATAATTAGAGAGCAAACCAGGATCAATCTATAGCACCGCGCTTTTCGCGGACTTGGCTGTCTTCGCTGATCGCTGCCAGTAGCCGCAGAAATCCACGCTCGGAGGCGTGCCGAGGGCCAGCCCGACCATCGAGCGCATTGGTAGCGGCAAGGGAGTGCGCTGGCGGTTGGTGGCGACGGTGGACGACGCCGCAACCGGTGGTTAGTATTTCGAAGCGAGATAAACTGACGTAAGCGCGGAAATAGTCATGTTTGATTTACCACCCATTACTATATCAGAGTTGATAAACAATCAGAGAAACATAAATATAGATATTGCCGAATCCGACGTTTTATTAGCGTGCAATGAATGCTCTAGTGCCCTAACAGCTGAACAGTGTCAAATAACTTGTAATGAAATCACTACATACACCTGCCCTAACTGTCAAAATCCTCTTGTAACTATAGTAGATGTAATATCACACCCCAACGTCCCTGGAACCCAATTTGAGGGTTACAGTCTACAGAGCGTTGTTCAGCTGCGTGCCAGAAACTACATTATTCCGGTCTGTAAACCTCTGTTCTCGACAGAATGATACATTATGCGCCCAAACAACAGCTTCGCCGAGCAAATTACCGTTCTCATCCAGCTTCAGTATGATTAGATCACCATCAAAAGATATGTATTTTTCTAGATGACGCGGGGGCGTTCCGTATTTGGGATGTGTAATCATGATTTCTTATTGAAGACAGCGTTACTGAAAGCCTATAGCACCGCGCTTTTCGCGGACTTGGCCGATCGCTGCCAGTAGCCACAGAAATCCACGCTCGGTGGTGTGCCCAGGGCCAGCCCGACCATCGAGCGCACCAGCGCCCCGTTGCTGCCGCGGCGGTAATCCTCGCGCCAAGCCGCTTCCTGCGCGTAGCGGGTCAGGTAGACACCCGCGATGTGATGGTGATGGCCGATCTCGGCTCGGCGCATCCGGGAGAAGAACTCTTCCGCGCCGTTCGTGTAGGTGCCCGTCTGCGTGCTGTAGAGATGGCCGTGGTCGATGCGCTCCATGGCAAAGCGGCCCTGCAGATCGTTCCAGGAAGACGCCTCGTCCGCCTGTATCAGCGTGCCCTTGCCGACGCGGGACGCGATGAAGCCCAGCGCGGCACCTTCTGACTTGAACACGGCCGGCAGCGTCCGGCCGCCGCGCTCGCGCATCACGACCACGACCTGACGCTTGCCGTTCTGGTTCCTGACGAGCCGTCGATCGCGCCGGTTCTCTTTGTGGTTGGCCGGTTTGATGTAGCCGCCGAAATAGGCGCCATCGACCTCCACGACCTCGCCATCCCCGCCGACGCGCATGCCCTTCATCTCGGTTGCCATGGCCTCGCGCAGTTTGTGGGCCAGCACGAAGGCGGTCTTGTATTGCACGTCCAGATCGCGGCTGAGCGCCAGGGCGGACTTGCCCTTCACCTCGTTACTGAAGATCGCCACGGCTGCCAGGTAGGTCTGCAAGGGCAGCTTGTGGAAGGCGAACAGCGTGCCCGACGTGAGGCTGAAATCCTTGCGGCACGCCTTGCAGCGAAACCGGAGGGCGCCTGACGGGCGCCGCGCCTCGTAGCAAGTCGGGCAGCCGCAATGCGGGCAGACCGGCTTGCCGCCCGTCTCTGCCCAGCGGAGAGAAGCGAACAGCGTCTCCGCATCCTTGTCCGTCATGCGCAACACCGTCGCTAGCGATAGCGTCCGGGCTTTTGCTGACAGGAGGAAGTGCTGAGACACAGATCACATCCGCTTTGAACAGAGCGAATATGATCTTCGACGGCGCGCTTTGTCAATCGGAAAAGATCATATATGGTCGCCTCCGTTCATTTTCGATCGGAGACGACCATGGGACTGACGCCAAAAGAGAAGGAGTGGGCCGACAAGGCCCGCAGGTTCCTGAAAGCTGAGCTGAAGCGGGCCGGTGTGACCTACGCGGAACTAGCTCGGCGCCTCAATGAGCATGGCCTGGAAGGTGAGACAGAAGCGTCGGTCAACAGCAAGCTAGTACGAGGCACATTTGCCGTGACGTTCTTTCTGGCTTGCTTGGCTGTGCTGGAACTAGAGGGGGTTGCTCTCAATGATCTCTAAACAAGACCGGTTAGCTGTTCTTCTCGTTGGTGTGGTCTTTGTCTTGGCTTCCATAGCCGTCCGGTCCAGCCATTACCCAGGCCGCCAAATAACTCACGGCAATTCCGGCTCCTGCACTCATCAACAACAAGAAGAAGAATCCATCTGGGTGTTGTCGTCTTGGTCGCCTACCACTACAACCGCAGCAACCGGATTGTGGTTTTACACTGGTAAGCTCTATACTGCAACGGCAAAGGCGGTTAATGACGGCGAGCGATCTATCAATGCCGCTGTTAAATCCGCCAACACGGCGGAACGCTCCCTTATTGGGCTGGAGCGCCCCCATATATTTGTCAGAATCAAACCTAAACTTAAAGTCGACATGTATGAAGGGCACGAACAAGCCAAAGTTAAATTCATTATCTCTAACTACGGCAGATTTCCCGCCGAAATAGCGTGTTGTAGGTTTGATATCGCACAATTTAAACCCGTTTCTAACCAAATCGCTTTGCGAGATGAATACCATAGAGGAATAGGGGCCAATAAATCTTTTCCTATTACGGTTTCTATCGCTAAAGTAGAGGATTTGATTTTTGATTATGACGGAAACGGGGATCCTATATCCGCCAAACCCAAAGGGCATGTCTCTCTGGAGACATTCTTTACTATCGAACTTCGCTACAAAGGGTTGGGGGATGAAGTGTACGAGAGCAGTTACGTTTGGAGGTGGGACCATGGCGTTGACCGCTGGACCCTTCATCAAAGTCGCCGCACATAGCCCAGCGGCCAGCGCCAGCTTTGTCAGCGTGACAGTCGCCCCGCGCCGCTTCCTTGATAAGGTCGGCTTCGGCTGGTGGCGGGTGCTACATAATACCGAATCCATCTCCGCGACCGCGCGCCTCACGTCCCGGGATCGCGCACGCGCGGCCCGCGTCAGCTCCCGCGGAATTGCGGCTTGCGCTTTTCGTGAAACGCCTCGACGCCCTCGCGGAAATCGTCGGACTGGCGCAGGCGGCCGTAGCAATGGCCCTCCAGCTCGATCGCGGTGGACAGCAGCGCGTCCTCGGTCTCGTTGAGCAACCGCTTGGCCGTGCGCTGCGCGAGCGGGGCGAAGCCGCGCAGTTCGTCGACCAGCGCATCGACCGTCGCCTCCAGCCGGTCGTCGGGCACGCATTCGGTGGCGATGCCCCAGGCCTCCGCCTGCCGCGCCGGGATGCGGCGGGAGCGCAGGACGATGTCCTTGGTGCGGGTGATGCCGATGATCTTCTGCAGCCGCGCGGACCCGCCGGAGCCCGGTATCTGGCCGAGCCGCTGTTCGGGCAGCGCGTACTGGCACGTCTCCGACACGATGCGGAAGTCGCAGGCGAGCGAGATCTCGAACCCCACGCCGAACGTGTAGCCGCGATTGGCGGCGATCACCGGCTTGCTCGCGCGCGCGGGGGCGGCGATGTTCCAGGCGAGGTTGGACACGACTTCCGGCGACGCTTCGAGAAAGCCGCGGATATAGCCGCCGGAGGAGAAATGCTCGCCCTCGGCGCGCAGCACGATGATGCGCACGGCGGGGTCCTCGTCCAGCGCCTCGAACGCGCGGCGGAGCTGGTCGCGCTGCGGCATCGTGATGACGTTCATCGGCGGCCGGCAGAGCACGATGTCGCCGCGCGCGCGGCCGGCATCGATCTCCACGCGGAAGCCGTCGAGGCCGGTGAGGCGCGGATCGCGGTTGCTGTCGGTCATGGCGTCGTATCCTTTCCGATGGTCTCGTCGAGGGTGTAGTCGCCGGCCACGAGCTTGCGCCGGAGCAGCTTGCCGACCGCGGATTTCGGTATCTCGCGCACGAACACATAGCGGCGCGGCCGCTTGTAGCCGGCGAGTCCGGCGGCGCGGGTGTGCGCGTCGAGCGCGGCCGCGTCCACCGGCGCCGCGCACGTGACGAAGGCCGCGACGATCTGCCCCCAGCGCGCGTCGGACAGGCCCGCGACCGCCACCTCGCGCACCGCCGGATGCAGCGACAGGCAGCGTTCAACCTCCACGGGCGAGACGTTCTCGCCGCCGGTGATGATCATGTCGTCCACGCGGCCGGTGACGAACAGGTCGCCGTCCGTGTCGAGCAGGCCGGTGTCGCCCGTGTAGTACCAGCCGTCGCGCAACGCCCTGGCATCGGCGTCGGGGCGGTTCCAGTAGCCCTCGAACGCCTCGTCGCTGGCGGCGAGGGCGATGATCTCGCCCTCCACGCCGGGCGGCACAACGTCGTCGGGGGCGCCGCCGGGGCGCACCACGCGGATCTGTCCGTTGATGCCCGCGCGTCCCGCCGATCCGGGCTTCGCCGCGGCGTTCTGGTCGATGGTGAAGGTGTAGATTTCCGACGAGCCGTAGTGGTTGACGAACAGCAGCGGACGGAACGCGGTCGCGGCGTCGCGCAGCAGCGCATCCGTCATCGGCGCGCCGGCAAAGCCGAGGCGCCGCACCGAGGACACGTCGTGCGCGGCGAAGTCGGGATGGCGCAGCAGGTCGTGATACAGCGTGGGCACGAGGTAGAGGTTGGACACGCGCTCCGCCGCGATCAGCCGCAGCGCCTGCGCGGCATCGAAGCGCGGCAGGCAGACGAAGGCGCCGCCCACCAGCGACATGGCGAGCAGCGAGCGCACGCCCATCGTGTGATACAGCGGCATGACGCCGAGCGTGCGCTCGCCGCGCGCGTAGAGGTTCTGCGCCACGTGCGCGACAGCCGCCGCCCGTTCGGCCACGTGACGGCGCGGCACGCCCTTTGGCCGCGCCGTCGTGCCGGACGTGTACAGCATCAGCGACCACGCCTCCGCCCCCGCGCGCGGGACGGCGTCGGCGGCGGGCTGCGCGAGCCAGGCCGCGAAGC
>NZ_BANB01000011.1 GCF_000964365.1 Acidisphaera rubrifaciens HS-AP3
AGTCGCCCTTGACCCGTGCCCGCGCCGCCCAGTGGCCGAGATGCGTCTCGCCGGTGCCCCAGCCGTTGATCAGCACCGCATCGCCGGCCTTCCAACGTGGATGCGACGATGTCTCCACGACGCCCGCGCCATCGATGCCGGGAACCATCGGCCAGCGCCGCACGACCGGCGCGCGGCCGGTCACCGCCAGCCCGTCCTTGTAATTCACGGTGGAGTGCGTCACCCGCAGCGTGACATCCCCGTCCATCAGATCGGCGTCCGTCAGGGTGGTCAGCGTCGCGACGGTCGCCGCGTCGCGCGCATCGCCCTCGCGGGTCAACAGCACCGCACGGAATGACATTTCCTGGCTCCTCCCGTATGCCGCGCCCTGCGGGCGCGTTGCCGGCGTCCTGCATAGCGCGCCGGCGGACCGGCGTCAGGGGAGCAGATGCGCACGGCGACTGGGCGGACCGATGGGCGGGGAGGCGGGGGCGGCGACGGTCCGCGCGGCGACGGGGGCGCCTTCCTCGAGCGCATCGGCGCCAGGCTGCGCATGTTGCGCGCCCAGCGCGGGATGACGCAGCGGGCGCTGGCGAGGCAGGCAGGCGTCTCCGAACGCTATATCGCGCAGACCGAGGCAGGGACCGGCAACATGTCGATCCTGCTGCTGCGGGCGATCGCCCATGCGCTCGACGTGCCGCTCGCCCGGCTGGTCGAGGATGAGGTGCCGCCCCTCGTGCGCGCGGCCGAGGCGCTGCTCGCCGGCCTGCCTGAGGCGGAGCAGCGGGCGGCGTTCGCCTTGCTGGATTCGCGCTATGGACCGGAGGCGCGCGCCGCCGCGCCGCGCGTGATCGCGCTGATCGGCTTGCGCGGCGGCGGCAAGTCCACCCTCGGGGCCGCCCTGGCCGCGCGGCTCGGGCTGCCGTTCGTCGAGCTCGACCGCGAGATCGAGCGCGAGGCGGGACTTGCGCTGGATGCCATCTTCGAACTGCACGGGCAGCCTGGCTACCGCCGGGCCGAGCGCGCGGCGCTCGAGCGCCTGCTTGCCGCCGACGAGCCATGCGTCCTGGCGACCGGCGGCGGAATCGTGGCGGACCGCTTCACCTACGACCTGCTGCTGCGCCGCTGCCTGACCGTCTGGGTCCGTGCATCGCCGGAGGAGCACATGCAGCGCGTCATCGACCAGGGCGACACCCGCCCGATGGCCGAGGACGGCACCCGGGGCATGGCCGACCTCCGCGCCATCCTGGCCGCCCGCACCCCGCTGTACGAACGCGCGGCGCTGACGCTGGATACGTCCGGTCAGACGATCGCGCAGTCGCTCGACGCGCTGGCAGCCATGGTGACGCGCGGCGCGATGGGCGGCATGACCGGCGCCGGCGACGGCCGCCAGCCCGCATCGTAGCCGTCGCGCCGACCGAGATGGAGTACCGCCGTCTGCATGTCGAGCAGGATGACGATACCGGACAGGCCGATTCCGGACGCCAGCAGCCCGATCATGCCGCCTGCCAGCGCGAGGCCGAAATTGAAACCGCCAAGCGGACCACCGGCGACACCCGCCGCGACGAACCCCGCGCCTGTCGCCGCAACGATGGCGGCGACCATGATCACCTGGGCCAGCCCGACGAGAACCCCACGCAGAGTGCGCATGCCGGCAGCTCCTTACTGTCACTTCGACAACAGAAGGCTACCGCGTTGGCGGACGTCCTGCGGTGACGCAGTTCACTCCGCCCCCTCAATAAGTCTCCACATGCAAACGCCCGTCCGCCAGCATCGCAGCGCGCAGCGCCTGCCAGTCGATGCCTTGCGCGGCCGCGATTTCCGTCAGCACCGCCTCTACGCCGTCCTCCAGCCCGCGCAGGCCGCAGACGTATATATGCGTCGTCGCGCGCGGCAGCAGCGCCGCGAGGTCGGTGGCGCGGGTAAGCATGCGGTCCTGGACGTATTCGCGCGGCGCGTCGGGCAGGCGTGAATACACCAGTTCCTTGTCGAGCAGCTTGTCCGGCACCTTCTGCAACGGCCCGAAATACGGCAGCTCCTGCGGCGTGCGGGCGCCGAAGAACAGATAGAGCCGCCCCGATGCCCACGGCATCGCCCGCCGCCGCCGCTCGGTGAAGGCGCGGAACGGCGCCGAGCCGGTGCCGGTGCAGATCATGATGATGTCGGCCTGCGGATCGTCGGGCATCAGGAATGTGGCCCCGAACGGCCCGACCACGTCCAGCGTCGCGCCGCGCGGGAGATCGCACAGCCAGTTCGATGCGACGCCGCGGAACACGCTGCCGTCCGGTTGCCGCTCCGCCACCCGCTTGACCGTCAGCGCGAGGTTGTTTGCCCCGGGCTTCTCGCCGTCGCGCGCGCTGCACACCGAATAGAGCCGCATCGCGTGCGGGCGCCCGTTCGAGTCCGTGCCCGGCGGCGTCACGCCGATGCTCTGTCCCTCCAGCACCGGAAACGGCACCGCGCCGAAATCGAGGATCAGATGGCGCACGTCGCTGTCGGTGTCGGCGGCGGTGATGCGATAGTTGCCGGCGACCGTCGCCCGCGCCGGCTCCGCGCGGTTGAACACGTTGATGCGTGGCTTCGCGGCGGAGGCCGGTGCGGTCGCCCGGCCTCCCGCGCGCGCATGCGCATCCGCGATGAGCGCCGCCGCCTCGGCATCCAGCGCATCGGCCGGCTCCTGCGCCGGCTCGGGCGGCAGCTCCGTCCAGCCGAACTGGTCTTCTAGCGTGAAGGGCGTCGCTACAGTCAGCCAGTGATCGATCGACCCGGTGGGGCAGGGAGCGATGCAATCCATGCAATAGTTGCAGATGGAAGGATCGACGACATAGTTGTTGGCGTCGTGCGTCACCGCCCCCACCGGGCACGTCGCCTCGCAGGTATTGCAGCGTATGCAGACCTCGGGGTCGATCACATGCTGCTTCGCCTGCGCGGCTCCGGCCGCGAGCGTATCGGTCGCTGTCATGTCACTCGTGGATCTTCACGTATTCGAATTCGCCGGTCTTGTTGTCGATCCCGACCTTGGGTGCGGCGATCCACGACGCATAGCGGCCGGCGCGATGTTCCGGTTGCATGAGGCTGACGACGAAGTGGTTGTCGTCCTCGGTCGGCAGCAGGGTGTCGCGGACGGCCTCCCATCCGGCGGCGTCCAGCACCCGCCCCTGTGCATCGGCAGGGATGGCCGAGAACTCGCCGATCCGCCGGTTGAACGCCACGTGCGGGAGAGTCAGGCGGAAGTTGATGCCGGCCTTTTCGAACACCTTGTTCCAGCGCCCGACGCCCGCCTGCGCGTCCGCCACATAGTCGTCGCGCAGCCGCATGTTCAGCGCCGACAACGCCGGCACCTGCTCCTCGACGATCGCGCCGTCGCGCGGACGCAGCACCGGATAGGTGTCGGAGGTGAGCTGATGGTCGTCGGTCAGCTTGTCCTCGCGGTATCGTCCCTTCAGCCCTGCATTGAAGGCATTCGCCGCATTGGTGCTGATCTCGTTGCCGAAAAGGTCAAGCGTCAGCGAGAAATGCAGGTTCGCCTTCTTCTGTATCGTCGGCAGGTCGATGACGCCCAGCGCGCGCACTGCCTCGATATCGTTCGGGTCGGCGATGCCGGCCTCCTTCATCGCAGCACAGGTGCGTTCCAGCACGCGCGCGACCCCGGTCTCACCCACGAACATGTGGTGCGCTTCCTCGGTCAGCATGAAGCGGCAGGTGCGCGACAGCGGATCGAACCCCGACTGCGCCAGCGCCTCAAGCTGCATCTTGCCGTCGCGGTCGGTGAAATACGTGAACATGAAGAAGCTCAGCCAGTCGGGTGTCGCCTCGTTGAATGCGCCGAGCATGCGCGGGCTATCCTCGTTGCCCGAACGGCGGCGCAGCAGCTCCTCAGCCTCTTCGCGCCCGTCCTTGCCGAAATATTTCTGCAGCAGATAGACCATCGCCCACAGGTGACGGCCTTCCTCGACGTTGACCTGAAACAGGTTACGCATGTCATAGAGCGACGGCGCGGTGGCGCCCAGATGCCGCTGCTGTTCGACGCTTGCCGGTTCGGTGTCGCCCTGGATGACGATCAGCCGGCGCAGCATGGCGCGGTATTCGCCGGGCACTTCCTGCCACGCCGGTTCGCCTTTGTGGGCGCCGAACGGGATTGTGCGCCCTTCGACGGCCGGGGCGAGCAGGACGCCCCACTTATATTCCGGCATCCGTACGTAATCGAACTTCGCCCATCCCTTCGGATCGACGCCGATCGCGGTCCTCAGATAGACGAGACTCTCCTGGAACCCCTCCGGGCCCATGTCCTTCCACCAGTCGATGTAGCCAGGGTGCCAGGTCTCCAGCGCCTTGCGCACACGGGCATCGTCGTTGAGGCCGACATTGTTCGGGATCAGGCCGTTGTAGTCGACTTGCATGCCGTCGGGCATCGTCGCCTCCGGTGTGTCAGACGCGTTGCGGGTTGTAGGCCGGCTTGATGCCGCTGCCGTAGCGTTTCAGCGCGCCTTCGTCGCCGACCGCGTTGGGGCGCTGGAAAATCCAATTCTGCCAGGCGGTAAGGCGGCCGAAGATGCGCGTCTCCATCGTCTCCGGTCCGGCGAAACGCAGGTTTGCCTCCATGCCGGTCAGCGCGTCGGGCGAGAAGCTCGCGCGCTCCTCCAGCATGATGCGCACCTCGTCGTCCCAGTCTGTCTCGTCATAGGCGAACGTGACCAGCCCCGCCGCATCGGCCGCGTCGGCGTCCAGCGCGGTGCCGGCCGTGGCCTGCGCCGCCGCCAGCGTCTGCGGCTCGCCGAGGAAGCGCGTCTGCAGCCGCGTCAGCCCGTTGCCCATCGGATAGGCGCCGAAATTGAGCGGCGACAGGGTGATCGTGGCGGGCGGCTTGTTATCGCCCGCGCGGACGCCCGCGAAGATCACCGAGCGGTCGGCCGCGAACGCGATCTCCGCCAGCGTGCCGGCGAAGCAGCTGCCCGGCTCGATGAGCGCGATCAGACTGCGCGAGGTCATGTCGACCCGCTTGAACACCCGCTTGAGATAATGGCGCACCTCGCGCACCAGCCAGTCGCCGGCCGCGCGCTCCAGCAGCGCGTCATAGGCCAGCACCGCCGCCGGGTCACCCTCGGTGCGGAACACGAGCAGACCGATCTCAGCCTCGTTGGCGCGCAGATGCAACAGCGCGTCGTCCAGTTCGCGCCCGAGGCGCAGCGGCCAGAACTGCGCACCTTCCGCCGCGATGCCGGCGACATCCGCCGGCGGCGGCGCGTCGGGGCCGCGCAGCGTGATGTCGGCCCGCCGCGCCGCGCGGTCGATCTCAACGCGGACCAGCGAATAGCGCACGCCGTCATCGGTGAAGGTGCGGTCCAGCGGCGTCAATGCCACGCCCTTCGCATCCGCCGGCCGATCTGATTTCGCAGCCCATTCCAGCGCGCGCTGACGCACCGTCGCCTCCCACGCGGAGGGCGGCACGACCTCGTCCACCACGCGCCACTCGACGGCGCGGCGACCGCGCACGCCTTCCTCGGTAGAGCAGAATACATCGGCACGGTCGCGACGAACGCGGCGCTTATCGGTCAGGCGCGTCAGGCCGCCGGTGCCGGGCAGCACCGCCAGCAGCGGCGTCTCCGGCAGCGACACGCCGGAACGGCGGTCGTCGATCAGCATGATGTGCTCGGCCGTCACCGCCAACTCATAGCCGCCGCCCGCCGCCGTGCCGCTGACGGCGGCGAGGTAGAATTGGCGCGAATTCTCGCTCGAATCCTCGATGCCGAGCCGCGTCTCGTTGGTGAACTTGCAGAAATTGACCTTGTGCGCATGGGTGGCGCGGCCAAGCATGCGAATATTCGCGCCGGCGCAGAACACGCCCTCCTTGGCGGAGCGTAGCACCACGGCACGCACCTCCGGATGCTCGAACCGCAGTCGCTGGATCGCGTCCGCGAGCTCGATATCGACGCCAAGGTCGTAGGAGTTCAGCTTCAGCTCGTACCCGTCGAAAAGGCCGCCGGCCGGGTCCACGTCCATGGCCAGCGTCGCGACGGCGCCGTCGATGCTGAGCTTCCAGTGTCGATACCGCGACGGATCGGTCTGGAAGTCGATGCGCGCCGGCCCGCGTGGCGGCGGATGATCCATGTCAGTGCTCTCCCTCGATGGCCAGCATTATATTGCCGGTCATGTCGAAAGGCAAGCGCAATCTACCGTCGCGTAGCAGAAATATAATGCATGAATTGGTCGATCTCATCGAGGACGCGATCCGCCGCCTGCGCCTGCGGTGTGTGCCCGACGTCCGGGACCAGGACGATGCGGGGGGATGTCTTCAGATGGCGACGCAGATGGTCCAGCTGGGCCGCCGTGCCATACTCGTCGGCCTCGCCTTGGATCGCCAGGACCGGCACGCTGATGCCGGCGATCTGTTCAGCAAGGTCCATCGTGGCGAAGCCCGGCCGTAGCCACGTGTCGTTCCAGCCGTGGAAAGCGTTGTCCACGTCGCGGTGAAAGCGCGACAGGCGCGCCCGCAGCCCGGACCGGTAGGCAATGCCGGCGGCACGTATTCCGGCGATCGTGACATCCTCGACGATGAAATGCGCGGCGATCAGCACGAGGCCGGCCAGCAACCGATCGCCGGCCTCACCGCCATAAATGGCGGCGATCGATCCGCCGTCCGAGTGTCCCACCAGCACGCGCTGTCCGATCCCCGCCGCGTCCAGCACCCGGCCGAGCATCCGCCGCGCATGATCGTGCAGATAGCTCGGGGGCCACGGCAACGGTTCGGGATCAGACAGGCCGTAGCCGAACCGCGAATAGGCAAAGACGCGCTTGCCCGTGCGCGCTGCCAGACGCGCTGGGAAGTCGCGCCACATGGCAACCGAGCCCAGCCCTTCGTGCAGCAGCACGATCGTCGGTCCTGACGGAGCGCCGGCCGGCTCCCAGACGCATGCCTCGACGGACCGCCCGTCGATCGACAGATCGAGACGGCGTGCGGTCGGCGGTTGCGCCGCCGGGGCATCGTCGGGACGCACCGTCGTTATGCCCCGCGCAGCCGGAAGCGCTGGATTTTGCCCGTCGCCGTCTTCGGCAGCGTGTCCGAGAACTCGATCCAGCGCGGGTATTTCCACGGTCCCACCGCCGCCTTCACGTGCGCCTGTAATTCGCCGACGAGCGCCGGGGACGGCACCTGCCCGTCTTTCAGAACGACGTAGGCTTTGGGCTTGACCAGTCCGTCGGCATCCGTCGCGCCGACCACCGCTGCCTCGAGTACCGCCGGATGGGCGATCAGGGCGCCCTCCACCTCGAACGGCGAAACCCAGATGCCACCCACCTTCAGCATGTCGTCGCCGCGTCCGCAGTAGCGGTAGGCTCCGGTTTCGTCCTGGACATACGTGTCGCCGGTATGTGTCCATTCGCCGCGGAAGGTCAGGCGCGAGCGCGCGCGCAGGTTCCAGTAGCCTTCCGCCGCGCTCGGCCCTCGTACCACTAACTCGCCCGGCGTCCCCGGCGGCGTGGGGCGGCCCTCCTCGTCCACGATGCGGACCTCATAGCCAGGGACCGGCTCGCCCGTGGTTCCGTAGCGGACCGCCCCCGGCCGGTTCGACACGAAGATATGCAGCATTTCCGTCGAGCCGAGCCCGTCGAGGATGTCGCTGCCCACGACCTCGCGCCAACGCTGTCCCACCGCCGCCGGCAGGGCCTCGCCGGCCGAGGTGCTGATCCGCAGCCGCGCCGACCCGGCCCCCGGCCCAATCCCCGGCTGCGCGAGCAGTGAGGCGAACAGCGTCGGCACCCCGCCGAACACCGTCGGCTGGTGCCGCGCCATCACCGACAATACCGCCTCCGGCGTCGGCCGCTCCGGGAGCAGAACCGCCTGCGCCCCGACCGACAACGGAAACGTCATCGCGTTGCCCAGCCCGTAGGCGAAGAACAGCTTGGCGGCGGAAAAGACGACATCGTCCTCCCGTATTCCGAGAACCTGGGCCGCATAGGTGTCCGCGGTGGCCTGCAGACTGCCGTGGACGTGGCGCACGCCCTTGGGGTGTCCGGTCGAGCCTGACGAATAGAGCCAGAACGCCACCTCGTCGGCCGACGCATCGACCGGCGCGGCGGTGGGGGCGTGGCCGGCAATGAACCCGTCCAGGTCTGACACGACGGCGGGATGCGCCACGTGCTCCCGCAGGGCAGGAGAGGCGACGACGAGGGCGGCGCGGCTATCCGCGAGGATGTAGGCGACCAGATCGGGCGTCAGAAGCGTGTTGATCGGCACGGGCACGACGCCTGCCCGGATGGCGCCCCAGAAGGCGATGGGAAACTCGACCGTGTCATGCATGAGCAGACCGATCCGCGCCTCCCGCCGCACGCCGGCCGCGTGCAGCGCCGCCGCGAAGCGTGCGGTCGCCTCGTGGAAGGCGGCATAGCTGAGGCTGCGGGCGGGGTCGACGAAGGCGAGTCGCCCGCCGCGACCGGCGGTGATGTGCCGGTCGATGAAAAAGCCGGCCGCATTGGCGTTCATCCTCGTTTCCTCCCGTTTGGGCGGGAAGCTAGACGGAGATGATACGTTGGCGGAAGACCGCCCGGCCGGTGGCCCGACGCGGCATGCCGGTCAGATCATGTAGTCGCCGCCGTTCATGTTGAGCGTCGCGCCGACATAGTAGGCGCCCGCGTCGGAGGCGAGGAACACGACCGTGGGCGCGACCTCGCCCACCTCGCCGAACCGCCCGATCGGCAGTTCGGCCCGCTTGCCGGCGCGCCAGTCGGCCGGAAGGCCGGCCAGCAGGGGCGTCTCGATCGGGCCCGGACAGATGGCGTTCACCGTGATGCCGGCGGCGGCAACCTCGTAGGCGAGACTGCGGGTGAAACCGATGACCCCCGCCTTCGCCGCGCAGTAATGGACCATGCCGGCGGCACCCTTGTGGCCGAGTTGGGAAGCGGTGTTGATGATCCGCCCCCACCCCTTGCGTCGCATCGCCGGCAGTACATGCCGCGTGCACAGGAAAATGCTGCGTAGATTCACCCGCAGCATCTCGTCCCAAAGCTCGAGCGGCATCGACTCCAGCGTGCTGAACGTATCGATGCCGGCATTGTTGAACAGGATGTCGACCTCGCCGATGGCGGCGATGAGGGTATCGAACGCGGCCGTGACCTGCGCCGGGTCGCCGACATCGGCGGTGGCGGCGGCGGCGTGCCCTCCGCCGTCGCGGATCGCGGTCGCGGTCGCCTCGCCGGCAGCGCCATCACGATCGACGATCCCGACGGCGCAGCCCGCCTGCGCCAAGGCCAGTGCGCTCGCCCGCCCGATGCCGCTGCCGCCGCCCGTGACCAACGCCACTTTGCCGTCCAGCCGGTGCATGCGCGTGCCTTTCCCTGTCTCCGGACCTCGTCACGATCCGCGCGCCAGACTAGGCTTGCGCGGCCCGCGTGGCGATCCTGAGGGATGCGTCGTGCAAATGGCGGGCCCGCCTGGCGGAATGGTAGACGCAGCGGACTTAAAATCCGCGGCCCATGGCGTGGGGGTTCGAGTCCCCCGGCGGGCAGCGACCCGAGGTTGAAATTGCATGTTGCGTTGCGGTAGCCAGCAGGTCCATCGGCGCCATTGATGCTACCACTTTGACGCCACCACTGGCCGGAGCCTCCGACCGATGACCGACCTGCACTGGCTGCCCGCGTCGGCTGCTGACTGGAAGGCGCGGGTCCGCGCCCTGGCCCCGGCATCGGGCGACGGTGACGACGCCGCCTGGGCGGAGGCGGTGACGCTGGCCAACGCGGCCCTGAACTTCGTGCAGACCAGCGCCCTCGATCAGGCGGTCAGGCGGCGCTTCGCGGGGCCTCCGGCCGCGCTGGCCACCAAGCCGGTCCGTCTTGCCCTGCTCGGCTCGGCGACGATGGCGCATCTCCATCCGGCGATCCGCGTGGCCGGGCTGCGCCGCGGCCTGTGGGTCGATATCTACGAAAACGACTTCGGCCAGTACCAGCAGGAACTTGCCGACACGGGCTCCGACTTGCACGGGTTTCGCCCCAACGCCGTGCTGCTGGCGCTCGACGCGCATCATCTGACGGCGGGCTTGACCGCCGGGATGGATGCGGCGGCCGCCGATGCGGCGCTGACGGATGCCACGACGCGGCTGCGCGATCTGTGGCGTCAGGCGCGCGAGACCTTGCGCTGTCCGGTGATCCAGCAGGTGCCGCTGCCGCTGCATCCGCTTCTCCTCGGCGCCAACGAGCATCGGCTGCCGGGCTCGCCCGCGGCCTTCATCGCGCGGCTCTCCGCCGCCTTGCGTCCGCTGGCCGACGAGGCCGGCGTGCATCTGCTGGCGCTCGACGACCGGGCCGCGCGCGACGGCCTCGCCGCCTGGCACAGTCCGACGCTCTGGCACCACGCGAAGCAGGAAATCGACCCCAGGGCCGCGCCGCTCTATGGCGACCTCGTGGGACGGCTGCTGGCGGCGCTGCAGGGGCGATCCTCGAAATGTCTCGTCCTCGATCTCGACAACACCCTGTGGGGCGGCGTGATCGGCGATGACGGGATGGAAGGCATCGTGATCGGGCAGGGAAGCGCCGGCGGCGAGGCCTATGTCGCCTTCCAGGCCTATGCCCGCGAACTGTCACGGCGCGGCGTCATCCTCGCGGTCTGCTCCAAGAACGACGAGGCGAATGCCGTCGAGCCGTTCGAGAAGCATCCCGAGATGGTGCTGCGCCGCGCCGACATCGCATGCTTCGTCGCCAACTGGTCCGACAAGGCCGGCAATATCCGGGCGATCGCGCAGGAGTTGAACATCGGCCTCGACAGCCTCGTCTTCGTCGACGACAACCCGTTCGAGCGCAATCTCGTCCGCCAGGAGCTGCCCATGGTGGCGGTGCCGGAGGTGACGGACGATCCCGTCAGCTACATCCGGGCCCTGTCGGACGCGGGCTATTTCGAGGCGCTCACCGTCACCGACGAGGATCGGGAGCGCACCGGCCAATATCATGGCAACCAGGCGCGCGAGGCGCTGCGCGCGTCGGCGACTGACATCGAGTCCTATCTGCGCGGCCTAGAGATGCAGCTTGTCTGGCGTCCGTTCGACCGGATCGGGCTGCAGCGCACCGTTCAGCTCATCAACAAGTCCAACCAGTTCAACCTGACCACCCGCCGCTATAGCGAAGAGGACGTGCTTGCCGTGATGGCGGACAGGCAGGCCTTCGGGCTGCAACTGCGTCTGCTCGACCGCTTCGGCGACAACGGGGTCATCGCCATCATCATCGGACGGCTGCGCGACGGCGATGCCGTTTATATCGACACGTGGCTGATGAGCTGCCGCGTGCTGGGGCGGCAGGTGGAACCCACCACGCTCAACCTGATCGCGCGGGAAAGCCTTCGGCTGGGCGCCCGCCGGTTGATCGGAGAATACATACCGACGAAGAAGAACGGTATGGTCCGCGACCATTACGCGAAGCTGGGCTTTGCCCTCATCGAGGAGCGGGCCGATGGCGGCAATGTCAGCATGCTCGACCTCGACCGCTTTACCCCCGCGGCGACATTCATCCATGTGACGGAAGGCTGATCCGATGCCCAGCGAAACCGAGATCTACAGCGCGCTGACCGAAATCTTCCACGACGTGTTCATGCGCGACGACATCGCGCTGGCGCCGGAGACGTCGGCCAAGGACATCAAGGGCTGGGATAGCTTCAAGCAGATCGAGATCATCCTTGGCGTCGAGGATCGGTTCGGGATCAAGCTGAACACGCGGGAACTGGATAGCCTGCGCAACGTGGGCGACCTTGCGGCGGTCGTCGCCAACAAGGCCGCCTGAACCCGGTCAGCCCGCGTC
>NZ_BANB01000010.1 GCF_000964365.1 Acidisphaera rubrifaciens HS-AP3
GCCGCCGACCGGGTCGGCGGGCCGCGGGCGGCATGCGCTGCGCGAGGCGTGCGGCGCGGATTTCCAGACATTCTGCCCCGGGGTGCGTCCG
The DNA here is from genome assembly GCF_000964365.1 of Acidisphaera rubrifaciens HS-AP3. Classification (GTDB taxonomy): domain Bacteria; phylum Pseudomonadota; class Alphaproteobacteria; order Acetobacterales; family Acetobacteraceae; genus Acidisphaera; species Acidisphaera rubrifaciens. The sequence continues at coordinate 92 of NZ_BANB01000010.1, forward strand.
GGCGGCGGCCGGGTGATCGCCTGCCTGCATGCGCACGGCCCTGATCTCTCGCCGGGCTGCCAGCAGGCGCTCCGGCAGCTTCGTCAGAGGCAGTGATGTCATCGCGTCTTGCCGTCTGCGCCCTCGCCGGCGCGATGCTCGTCGTGTCGGGCTGCAAGAAGCAGAACGCCTATGTGCCGCCGCCGCCGGCCGAGGTGGGCGTCGCCAAGCCGGAATCGCGATCGGTCGTCCCGTATCTGGAAGCGACCGGCACGCTGGTCGCCTATAATCAGATCGATCTCGTCGCCCGCGTCGAGGGCTTCCTGCAGGAGATCAAATACAAGGACGGCACCGAGGTGAAGTCCGGCACCTCGCTGTTCGTCATCGAGCCGCTGCCCTATCAGGTGAAGGTGCAGCAGGCGCAGGCGGCGCTCGCCTCCGCCCAGGCTTTGTTCCTAAACGCCAACATCGAGTACAACCGCCAGTACCAGCTCGGCAAGACCGACGTCTCGTCGCAGGCCCATGTCGATCAGGCGAAGGCGACGCGCGACAGCGACGAGGCGAACGTCACCAGCCAGCAGACCAACGTCGCCCTGGCGAACATCAATCTCGGCTACACCAACGTCACCGCCCCGTTCGACGGCGTGGTGACGGAGCACCTGGTCTCGGTCGGCGCGCTGGTCGGGCACACGGGGCCGACGAAGCTCGCGACGCTGGTGCAACTCGATCCGATCTATGTCAGCTTCACCGTCGACGAGAAGGAGGTGCAGCGCATCCGCGCCGCCCTCGCCGCAGCCGACAAGACGCTCGCCGATCTCGGGCACATCCCCGTCGAGATCGGCCTGATGACCGAGACCGGCTATCCGCATCACGGCGTGCTGGACTATGCCGCGCCGTCGGTGACGGGCGGGACCGGGACGCTCGTGGTGCGCGGCGTGCTCGACAACGCCAAGCGCGCGCTGCTGCCGGGGTATTTCGTGCGGGTGCGCGTGCCGCGGGCGCGGAATGCGAAGCCGTCGCTGCTGGTGCCGGACGCGGCGCTCGGCACCAGCCAGTCGGGCCGCTACCTGCTCGTGGTCGGCAAGGACAACGTGCTGGAACAGCGGCAGGTGACGATCGGCGCGCTCGACGGGCCGATGCGCGTCATCACGTCCGGGCTAGAAGCCGGCGATCAGGTCGTCATCTCCGGCCTCGGCCGCGTCGTCGCGGGGGAGAAGGTATCGCCCCAGCCGGCCGCGATGCCCGCCGCGACGCCGGCCGGCTGACCCGGCCATGATCTCGCGCTTCTTCATCGACCGGCCGGTCCTCGCGAACGTGCTGGCCATCCTGTTCGTGCTGATCGGCGGTGTCGCGCTGTTCTCGCTGCCGGTCTCGCAGTACCCGAACGTGACGCCGCCGACGGTGCAGGTGACCACCCGCTATCCCGGCGCGAGCGCCGTAACGGTGATGAACACCGTGGCGCTGCCGATCGAGGAGCAGGTGAACGGGGTGGACGGCATGATCTACATGCAGTCCACCAGCGCGGCCGACGGCACCTATGCGCTGACCGTGAGCTTCCGCATCGGCACCGACCCGAACCTCGCGCAGATCCTGGTGCAGAACCGCGTGGCCAGCGCCATGGCGTCCCTGCCGACGCCGGTGCAGGCGCAGGGCGTCACGACACAGAAGAAGTCGACGTCGATCCTGCAGATCGTGACGCTGACCTCCTCCGACCCGCGCTATGACAGCCTGTTCCTGAGCAACTATGCGACCATCAACCTGGTGGACGAGCTGTCGCGTCTGCCAGGCGTGGGCAACGTCAACGTCTTCGGTGTCGGCCAGTACGCGATGCGCGTCTGGCTCGATCCGCAGAAGCTGCTGGTGCGCGACCTCACGCCCGGCGACGTGATCGCGGCGATCCAGCAGCAGAGCCAGCAGGTCGCCGGCGGCCAGCTCGGCACGCCGCCGACGCCGCCGGGACAGGCGTTCCAGTACACGATCGACGTGCAGGGACGGCTGACCGACCCGAAGCAGTTCGCGGCGATCGTCGTGAAGTCACGCGACGGCGCCGTGACCCGCATCTCCGACATCGGCCGCGTCGAGCTCGGCGCACAGACCTATTCGCAGGCGTTTCAGCTCAACGGCAAGCCGGCCGCGGGCGTGTCGATCTACCAGACGCCCGGCGCCAACGCGCTGCAGGTCGCGGGCGAGGTCAAGGCGACGATGGATCGCCTCGCGCGCGCGTTCCCGGCGGGCATCGCCTACACCGTGCCGTTCGATTCGACGCTGTTCGTGACGGCCTCGATCGACGAGGTCTACATGACCCTGCTCGAGGCGGCGGTGCTCGTGCTGGTGGTCATCCTGATGTTCCTGCAGGACTGGCGCGCGATGCTGGTGCCGGCGACGACGGTGCCGGTGACCATCATCGGCACCTTCGCGGTGATGTCGGCGCTGGGCTTCAGCGTCAACCTGTCCACCCTGTTCGCCATCGTGCTCGCGATCGGCATCGTGGTCGACGACGCGATCGTGGTGGTCGAGGGCGCAGCCCACCACCTGGAGCGCGGCCTGTCGCCGCATGACGCGGCGATCCGGGCGATGGACGAGCTGCTGGGCCCCATCATCGGCATCACCCTCGTGCTGATGTCGGTGTTCATCCCGGCCGCCTTCCTGCCGGGGCTGACGGGCCAGATGTATGCGCAGTTCGCGCTGGTAATCGCCGCGACGGCGCTGATCTCCGCGATCAACGCGGCCACGCTGAAGCCGACGCAATGCGCGCTGTGGCTGCGCGCGCCGGTGCCGCCGGAGAAGCGGAACTTCATCTTCCGGGGATTCAACCGCCTGTATGACCCCGTCGACCGCGGCTTCGGCCGGCTGATCGGCGGCATGACGCGCCGCGCGCCGCTGGTCGTCTTCGTCGGCCTGATCCTGGTGGTGCTGGGCGGGCTGGGCATCGGGCGGCTGCCGACGGCCTTCATCCCGACCGAGGATCAGGGCTATGTCGTCGTCGCCCTGCAGCTGCCGCAGGGCGCTTCGCTGGAGCGCACGCAGGCCGCCCTCGACCGCGTGGGGCGCATCGCGGGCGCGATTCCGGGCGTCGACCAGGTCATCGAGATCGCCGGCGTGTCGCCGCTCGACAACAACGCCTCGCTGGCGAGTGCCGGCGCCGCCTACGTGATGCTCAAGGATTGGGGCGTGCGCGAAAAGGCGGGCGGGCAGGGCCTCCGCCAGATCTACGCCACGTTGCAGGCAGCGATGGACAAGCTGCCGGACGGCGCCGGGCTGGTGCTCGTGCCGCCGCCGATCCAGGGCATCGGCAACGCGAGCGGCTTCACGATGGAGCTGGAACTGCGCGACGGCAACATCGACTGGCAGAAGCTGCAGGGCATCACCAGCACGGTGCTGCGCGACGCCGCCGGGCAGAGCGGCCTGCAGCATGTCGGCACCTCGTACCAGGCGGCGGCGCCGCAGATACGGGTGGAGGTCGACCGCACCAAGGCGGAGACGTTCCACGTCGCGGTGGGTGACGTGTTCAACGCCCTCGCCGGCTACATCGGGTCGAGCTACGTCAACCAGTTCAACGAGTTCGGCCGCACCTTCCAGGTCTATGTGCAGGCGGATTCGCACTTCCGCCTGCGTCCGTCCGATCTCGACCGGCTGTATGTCCGCAGCCGCGACGGCAAGATGGTGCCGCTCGGCGCGCTGGTGCTGGAGCGTCAGACGGCGGGACCCTCGCTGGTGACGCTCTACAACCTGCGACCCGCCGCGACGGTGGTCGGCGTACCGGCGCGGGGCTTCAGCTCCGGTCAGGCGATGGGACTGATGGAGCAGATCGCCGACAGCGTCCTCCCCACCGGCACCGGCTATGACTGGACCGCAATGTCGTACCAGGAGAAAGCGGTCGGCGGGCAGATCTACCTGGTGTTCGGGCTGGCGATGCTGCTGGTGTATCTCTGCCTCGCCGGCCAGTACGAAAGCTGGATCGCGCCGCTGTCGGTGCTGCTTGCGGTGCCGCTGTCGCTGATCGGCCCGGCGATCGTGCTGGAATCGGTTGGGCTTGCGAACAACCTCTATACGCAAATCGGCATGGTCCTGCTGATCGCGCTGTCGGCTAAGAACGCGATCCTGATCGTCGAGGTGGCGCGCGAGCATCGGGCCGCCGGGGCGCCGATCCTGGACGCCGCCGTCGGCGCGGCGCGGGCGCGCTTCCGCCCCATCCTGATGACGTCCTTCGCCTTCATCCTCGGCGTCCTGCCGCTGGTGACCGCGACCGGCGCGGGCGCCGCGGCGCGTGTGTCGCTCGGCATGACGGTCTTCAGCGGCATGACCGCCTCGACCTGCCTGACCGTGCTGTTCGTCCCGTCCTTCTTCGTGATGCTGCAGCGCCTGGAGGAACGTCTCTCCGGGCGCGCGCGCCCGACGGTCGCCGAACAGCCCTCCGCCTGAACGTGATCGATGACAAAGGACAAGCCCATGCGCCGAGCCTCTCTGCTTGCGGTCCTGCTGCTGGCCGCCTGTGCCCGGGGACACGTCACCCCGGTCGCCACGGCGCCGGCCGCCGGCACGCCGGCGCCGATGCGCGTGCTGGTGACGGACTTCGCCGTGTCGCCGGCCGCCGTGCATCTGGACAGCGGCCTCGCCGCGCGGCTGATGCGTAGCGGGTCGTCCGTCGCCGCGCAGCAGGAGCAGCAGACGGCGGCCGAGACGACGCAGGCGGCGCTGCGCCGGACACTGGTCGCGAAGCTGCAATCCTACGGCCTGCCGGCCGAGTACCTGCCGCCCGGCTACAAACCGCCGCCCCGCTCCGCTCTGGTGCAGGGCCATATCCTGGCGATCAACGAGGGCAACCGCACCCGCCGCACGGTGGTCGGGCTCGGCGCCGGTAAGAGCAGCGTCGCCGGCGACGCGCAGCTGACCTATGTCGGCGCGGGGGGCACGAAATTCCTTGCCGCCTTCAGCGGCAGCGCGGACAGCGGCCGCATGCCCGGCGCGGCGGAGACGATGGGCGTGGGTGCCGCCGCCGGCAGCCTCGGCGCGGCGACGGCCGTCACGGGCGGGACCCATGCGCTGGCGGAGACGCGGCGCACCACGAACGAGGCGAACGCCGACCAGCTCGCCGACGCACTCGCCCGCCAGATCGCCGACTATGCCGCCTCGCAGGGATGGATCGCCCGCGGCGCCGGGCAGTGACCGGCCACGGGCCGGGTCTGCCGGTCCGTCCCGTGCGGCCATAGGGCCGCTTCGACCTCAGGGCGGCGGGCGCGCATGCGTGTGCCCGCCGCCTGATTGAGATTCTGGCTCGCCACCATTCCGCCCACCGGCCGGACCGTCGGCCGGACCGCCCATGTGGCGCAGCATCGGCGCGCCACCCGTCCGGACGAAGCGCCAGACGAGCACCGCCGACGCCGCCAGCGCGAGGATATCGAGCACGGTGGTGTGATTCCAACCCACCGCCGCCTGCAGAACGTCCGTATGCCGATGCGCGGGCACGAGGCCAATGGCACCGAACATCACCTCCACCACGTATCCGGCCGCTGCCATCGCCGCGTAGAAGAGGAGCGCCAGACGCGCCGCCATCCCGCCGCCGTAGTATCTGCGGTAGATGTCGAGCAGCGGCAGCACGATCAGATCGGCGAACAGGAACGCCACCACGCCGCCGAAGCTGATGCCGCCGTTCCACAGCACCGCCGCCAGCGGCACGTTGCCGACGGAGCAGACGAACGACAGCACGGCGACGAGCGGCCCGATCAACGGGCCGACGAGCTTTGACCACACGGGATCGTGGACGAGAAAGAGCGCGGTCCAGACCCGGTGCGGCACCCAGGCCGCCAGCGCTCCCGAGACCAGCAGCCCGATCGCGATATCGGTCCAGACGCTCGCCCAGTCCATGACAAAGACATGGCTGATGGCCGTCAGCCCGCGTGGCGACAGCGCGCGCGTGAGCCAGGTGCCGCCGGCGACCGACATGTCCATGGCGGCATGGCCTTCCATGCGTCCCGCCAGACCGCGCGCCGCCTGCGCACGCGCTGCCTCGATGTGGCGCGGCCGCAAGGTCGCGCGCATCAGCACCACCAGGAGGGCGATCATGATCGGACCGCCGACGAACTCCGCGAGGGTGAACCGCCGGCCCATCAGCACCGCGAGGACGATGCCCAGCTCGACCACGAGGTTGGTCGACGCGAACTGGAACGCCATCGCGGCGATGAAGTCGGCCCCCTTGCGGATCAGCGACCGCGCCAGCGCCGCCGCGGCATAGGAACAGGACGACGACGCGGCGCCGAGCGCGCTGGCGATCAGGATGCTGCGCGGCCGGCTGTCGGGCAGCAGGCGGCTCATCGCGTCCTTGGTCACCACGGCCTGCACGACAGCGGAGAGCAGAAAGCCGAGGACGAGCGCCCAGAGCATCTGCCATCCCATGGCGAACGCCATGGCAAGCGCGCGCCCGACCGCGTCGGTCACGCCGCCGCTCATCCAGGGCGCTCGGCGGGCCCGGGGGCGCCCGCGCAGATCGGAAGGAACGCGTAGACCATCATCGCGTCCAACATCAGGCCGCTTGCCGGGTTCCGAGCGCGTCCGGCCATGTACGGCTTGACCCGGCGTGGCGTGGCGGCATCTCTGCCTGCGGATGCCAGGCAGGGAGGCTGCATGTGACGACGACCGCGCCGCGCCGTCGGGCCTTGGTGATCGGCGGCTCGATCGGCGGCCTGTTCGCGGCGCACGCGCTGCACCGCCATGGCTGGGACGTGCAGGTGTTCGAGCGCTCGGCGGCGGAGCTCAGCGGACGGGGCGCCGGCATCGTCACGCATCCGCAGCTCTGGCAGGCGCTGGCGCATATCGGCCTCGACCCGGCGGACCGGCTCGGTGTGCCGGTCGCCCGGCGCGTGACCTTCGCGCGCGACGGACGCGTGATCGGCAGCCGGCCGTTCCCGCAGGTCACGACCTCCTGGGACCTCGTGTTCCGCCAGCTGCGCGCGGCGTGGCCGGACGACCGGTATGCGCTCGGCCGCAGCCTGGTGGACGTGACGCAGGATGATACGGGCATCTCGGCACGGTTCGCCGACGGCACATGCGTCACGGGCGACGTGCTGATCGGCGCGGACGGGCTGCGTTCGTCGGTGCGGCAGGCGGTGGTGGGGGACGTCGCCTCCACCTATGCGGGCTATGTTGCGTGGCGCGGGCTCGTCGCCGAACGCGACGTGCCGGCAGCGGCGCATTCCGACATCTTCGACGTGTTCGGCTTCTGCCTGCCGCCCGGGGAGCAGTTCCTCGGCTATCCGGTGGCGGGACCGGGGGACGATCTGCGGCGCGGCCACCGGCAGTATAATTTCGTCTGGTATCGCCCTGCCGACGAGGCGACGGAGCTGCCGCGCCTGCTGCGTGACGCGACGGGGCACGTGCACACCGTCTCGATCCCGCCGCCGCTGATCCGCGATGCGATCATCGACGAGATGCGGGCCGCCGCCGAAGCAATCCTGGCGCCGCAATGCGCGGCCCTGGTGGCGGCGACGCCGCGCCCGTTCCTGCAGCCGATCTATGACCTGGAGTCGCCGCGCCTCGCGGTCGGCCGCGCGGCGCTGATCGGCGATGCGGCGTTTGTCGTGCGGCCGCATCCGGGCGCCGGGGTGACCAAGGCCGCCGAGGATGCCATCACGCTGGCCGCACTACTCGACGGCACCGACGACGTGCCGGCCGCCCTCGTCCGCTTCGCCGCACGCCGCCAGCCGGCCGGGGCGCGGATGATCGAGCGCGCGCGCCATCTCGGCGCCTATCTGCAGGCGCAGCGCCGGACGGAGGCGGAGCGCGCCGCCGCCGAACGCCACCGCACGCCGGAGGCGGTGATGGCGGAGACGGCGACGCTCGACTTCTGAGGCGCGTCAGACCGCGCAGTAGCGCTCCTGGATCGCCGCGTCGGCGAGCAGGGCGGCGGCGGTGTCGTGATGCACGACCGTGCCTTGATCCAGGATATAGGCGCGGTCGGCGATGCCGAGGGCGAGCTCGACGTTCTGTTCGACGAGCAGGATCGTGGTGCCCTCTTCGCGCAGCCGCCGCAGCAGATCGAACATCTCGTCCACCAGCAGCGGCATGATCCCCTCCGACGGCTCGTCGAGCATCAGCAGCCGCGGCCCGGAAATCAGCGCCCGCGCGATCGCCAGCATCTGCTGTTCACCCCCCGACATGGTGATCGCGCTCTGATCGAGCCGTTCGGCGAGGCGGGGGAAGATCTCCGCCATCGCTGCGATCGCGTCGGCCTCGCGCCGGCGGCCACCGGCCGCGAGCAGCCCGAGGCGGAGGTTGTCGCGCACCGACAGCCCCTGCACGATCCGCCGCTCTTCCGGCACGTAGCCGAGGCCGCGCGCGTGGCGCGCATGCACGGGCCGGCCGACGAGATCCGCGCCGTCGAAGACGACACGGCCGCGCACGCGGGCAACCAGGCCCATCACGGAACGCAGGGTCGTGGTCTTGCCCGCGCCGTTGCGACCGATCAGGCAGACGATCTCGCCCCGCGCGACCTCAAGATCGATGCCCTGCAGCACGTGGCTCGATCCGTACCAGGCCTGCAGCCCCTCGACGGTCAGCATCGCGTCACGCGGCATCGCGCTGGCCAAGATAGACGCGCCGCACCGTCGCGTCGCCGCGTATGTCGGCCGGCGTGCCCTCGGCCAGCACCTCGCCGTGATGCAGCACCAGCACCCGGTCACTGATGCCCATGACCAGCTTCATCTTGTGCTCGACGAGGACGACGGTGCGCTCGCGCGCAAGGCGGAGGATGAGCTGCATCATCGCGCGCGTCTCCTCCGGGCTCATGCCGGCGGTCGGCTCGTCCAGCAGCAGCAGACGGGGACGCGCGGCGAGCGCCATGGCGATCTCCAGCGCCCGCTGTTCGCCGTGCGCCAGCAATCCGGCCGGCCGCGCCCGCTTGTCCCACAGGCCGACGGTGTCCAGCAGCGCCGCCGCCTCGTCGTCCAGCGCGGTCAGGCGCGCGCGCGGGCGCCAGATGTCATAGCGCGAGACCAGCGCCTGACACGCGACCCGGACGCATTCGGCCACGCTGAGCGAGGGGAAGACCGTGGTGATCTGAAACGACTTGGCGATACCGAGGCGCGCGTACCGATGCTGCGGCGTCCGCGCGAGATCGCGCCCCTCGTACACGACGCGACCCTCGGTGGGCGGAATCGATCCCGACAGGATGTTGAAGAACGTGCTCTTGCCGGCGCCGTTCGGGCCGATGACGGCCGTCAGCGCGCCGCGCGGAAACGACGCGCTGACGTCGCGCAGCGCGGTGAAACGTCCGAAGCGGCAGGTGATCCCCTCCGCCCGCAGAATCGCATCCCCGGTCAACGGCGCAAACCCGCGAGCAACGTGCCCCAGACGCCGCGCGGGAAGAACAGCACGCAGGCGATGAACGCGAGACCGACGACGAGCTGCCAGTGCACGGTCCAGAGCGAGACCAGATTCTCGAGCAGCAGGAAGACCGCCGCGCCGATGAACGGTCCGAAATACGTCCCCATGCCGCCGAGCAGGGTCATCATGACGACGAGGCCGGATGTCGTGTAGGTCAGCGTCTCCACCGGCACGATGCCGATGGTCAGCGCATGCAGCGCGCCGGCCAGGCCGCAGACCGCGCCCGACAGGACGAAGGCGAGCCAGCGCGTGGCGCGCACGTCGAAGCCGCAGGCCCGCGCCCGCGCCTCGTTCTCCCGCACCGCCTCCATCGCCGCGCCGAAGGGCGAGGCGAGGACGCGCGAGACGGCGAACAGCGCGACCACGACGAAGGCCGCGATCACATAGACGCGCGTCAGCGGGTTGACGAAGTCGACGTGCCACGGGCCGAGCGTGATGGCCGAGACATCGACGCCGCGCAGCCCGTTCTCGCCGCCGGTCCAGCCCTCGGCCTCGTACGCGGCGTAATAGACGCACTGCGCCAGCGCGAGCGTGACCATCGCGAAATAGATGCCGCGCGTGCGGATCGCGAGCGCGCCGATTACGGCGGCGATCACCGCCCCGCCCGCGACGCCCGCGCCCACCGCGGCCCACCACGGCACGCCAAAGCGCGTGAACACGATGCCGCAGGCATAGGCGCCGCCGCCGAACAACGCCGCATGCCCGAACGACAGCAGGCCGAGATAGCCGTAGACGAGGTTGAACCCGAGCGCGAACAGCCCGTACACCAGCACGTCCGCCGCGACCGCCTTGAACGGCAGCAGCGCCGGGAACACCAGCACGGCGACCGCCGCGAGCGTCGCGCGGTGACGGGTGGCGAACGCCAGCAGGTCGGGACGCGCGGCGTGGACCGCGACGGTGGAACCGGCGCCGTCCATCGCTCAGCTCATCAGCCCGGCGCGGCCGAAAAAGCCCTGCGGCCGCACCAGCAGCACCACGGCCATCAGCACGAACACCGCGACCTGCGCCGCCTCGGGCGCCACCAGGGACGTGAGGCTGACGACTACCCCGACCAGCAGCCCCGCCAGCACCGCGCCCAGCAGCGAGCCCATGCCACCGACCACGGTGACGACGAAGGCGATCGCGAGGATGGAATCGCCCATATCGGGGCTCGCCCCCTGCAACGGCGCCGCGAGCAGCCCCGCGAGCGCGGCGAGGCCCGTGCCGATGCCGAACACGACGAGCCACACGCGGCCCACGTCGATGCCGAGGATGCGCACGATCTGCGGATCGCGCGCGCCCGCACGGATGATCAGTCCATAGGACGTGCGTTCGAGGAACAGCCACAGCCCGACCAGAACGACCCCCGTCACCGCGATGACGAACAGGCGATAGAGCGGGAAATAGCCGATGCCGATATTGACCGCGCCGGTCAGCGCGGCGGGGGTGTCGAACGGCAGATCCTCGGTCCCGAAGCCGATGCGCACCAGTTCGACGATGACATAGGCCAGGCCGAACGTCAGCAGCAGCGGGTAGTCGATCCCGCGCCCGTAAAGCGGGCGGATCAGCACGCGCTCCACCGCCATGCCGACCAGGCCGACGGCCAGCGGGATGAAGAACAGGCAGACCCAGAAATTACCGCCGTAGCCGAGCAGTGCCACCGCCCCATAGGCGCCGAGCATGTAGAAGGCGCCATGCGCGAAGTTGACCACCGTCAGCATGCCGAACAGCAGCGACATGCCGAGCGCCATCAGGACATAGACCGCGCCGAGGGCCAGCCCGGCGAAGACCTGCATCGCCAGGAGATCGGGGGTCAGGCCCGCCATGCGCGGCGCCGTCCGCTCATGCGTGTCCTTCGGCCTTGCAGCTCATCAACGCGTCGACGTTCGGCGGATCGGTCGCCAGCACGTTGAACACGTCGTACTGGTCGGCCATGTCCTTGCTCTTGCTCTCGATGATGAACACCGACTGCACCGACTGATGGTCGCACGGCCGGTAGAACTGCGGACCCTTGTAGGCGTCGTAATGCAGGTCCTGCAGCGTCGCGATGACCTTGTCGGTCGCCGTGGTGCCCGCCTCCTTCATCGCTTTGAGGACCGCATAGACGCCCCCGTAGCCGAGCGCGCCGTAGTCGGACGGGACACGGCCACCGTTGGCCGCGCGATAGCGGTCGTTGAACGCCTTGGCCGAGGGCACCGTCTTCTCGATGCCCCAGTAATAGGACGTGCCGCCGATCACCCCGTCGAAGGCCGTCGCGCCGCCGGCCACGCGCGCGGTGTAGAGCAGCACCGGCACGACGATACGCGACGTCCGCTTGATGCCGAAATCCGTCGCCTGCTTGATCGACACGTGCTGGTCGCGGCCGAAATTACAGATGCACAGGATGTCCGGCTTCGCCGCCGCGATGCGGGGTAGCACGGTCGAGAAGTCGGTGGTGCCGAGCGGCACGCTGATGTCGGCGACGACGTCGATGCCCAGCGGCGCGCCCACCGCGCGGAAGCCCGCCACCATCTCGTGCCCATAGGCATAGTCGGCGCTGAGGAACGCCACCCTCTTGCCGAACCGGGGGAAGGCATAGCGGCCGACCGCGCCGGCGGTGACGTGCGGCGTCAGCGCCTCGTGGAACGTATAGGGGCTCCAGTCCGGCATCGCCGTGATCTGGTCGGACTGGCTGATCGAGTTGTAGAGCACTCGGCGCTGCTTGCAGACATTGTTGACCGCAAGCTGCACGGAGGCAGACAGGCTGCCCACGATCACGTCGGCGTGGTCCTTTTCGATCAGTTCGATCGCGCGGGTCGCCGCCTCGCCGGGCTTGAGCTTGTCGTCGCGCGACAGCAGCACCGCCTTGCGCCCGCCCAGACCGCCGGCGGCGTTGAACTGATCGACCGCCAGCTGCGCGCAGCGCACCTGATCCTGCGCCTCGGTACCATACGGCCCCGTGAGCGGCACCGGAAAGCCGATCCGTATGTCGTTGTCCGCGGCCCGCACGATCGCCGGACTGCACAGCGCCGCGCCGGCCGCCGCACCGGTGATCAGCACGCGCCGGCGCGTGAGCGCGCGGTTCCCCAACTCGGACATGTCTCGCTCCCGTCTGGCGCCTGTTTGCCGGCGCGCGTATCGGCGATGGATAGACGGATCAGCCCAACGGGGCAACGGCCGCCCGCCGCGCGCTCACCCCCGCCCGAGCGCGCGCAGCACCACCTCCGGCGTGATCGGCAACTCGGTGATCGTCACGCCGAAGGGCGCGAGCGCGTCGTTGACGGCATTCAGCACCGCCGCCGCCGCCGCCGCGGTGCCGGCCTCGCCCGCCCCCTTGGCGCCGAGGGCGGACTCGGCGGTGGGCGTGCTGACATGCGCGACCTCGATGTCCGGCATCTCGCCCGCCATCGGAACCAGGTAGTCGGCCATGGTCGTGGTCTGAAGGTTGCCCTCGGCGTCATAGCGACAGTGTTCGAACAGCGCGGCGCCGAGCCCCTGCACCACGCCGCCGCGCACCTGCTCGTCCACCAGCATCGGGTTGATCGGCGTGCCGCAGTCCTCCACCACCCAGTGGCGCAGCAGCCGGATGAACCCCGTCTCGACATCCACCTCCAGCAACGATGCCTGCACGCCGTTGGTGAAGGCGAACGGATAGTCGCGCGGGACATAGTGACGCGCGGCGATCAGCTCGGGCTGCACGCCGCGGGGCAGGGTGTCCTGGCGGAAATAGGCGATGCGCGCGAGTTCGGGCAGCGTCATCCGCTCGCGCCCGTCGGCGGCATCGACGACCGCGCCGCCGCGCAGGTCGAGCGTCTCAGGCGCGGCCTGCAGCATGCTGCCGGCGAGGGCGAGGATGTTGGCGCGCAGCGCGACCGATGCCTGCCACGTCGCCTCGCCACCGATCGCCGCCGCGCGGGAGGCCCAGGTGCCGCCGCCATACGGCACCGCATCGGTGTCGCCGAGCTGCACGCGCACCCGCGCCGGCTCGATGCCGAGCGCGGTCGCCGCCACCTGCGCCAGCACCGCCTCCGTCCCCTGCCCCTGCTCGGTCACGCTGGCCTGCACCACGACCGACCCCGAGGCGTCGAGCCGCACCACCGCGCCGTCCTGGGCGGAGATGCGCGCCCCGCCGACGCCGTAGAAGGCGGGGCCGGGATTGGTGATCTCGATGAAGCTCGCGATCCCGATGCCGCGATGCACGCCCCGGGCGCGCAGGGCGGCCTGTTCGGCGCGCAGCCCGTCATATCCCATCATGTCGCGCAGGCGGGCATGCGCCGCGTGATGCGACAGCCCCTCGAACCGCAGCCCGGTCGGCGAGGTCGCGGGATAGGCGTCGTCGGCGATCAGGTTCCGCCGGCGCATCTCGAACGGATCGAGATCGAGCCGCCGGGCGGCGAGATCGACCAGCGTCTCCGTCACCGTCGCGGCGATCGGATGGCCGACGGCGCGGTACTGCGACATCATCGTCTTGGTCTGAAAGACGACGCGTGCGCGGGCCCGGTAGTTCGCGTGCCCGTACGGACCGCCGATCAGGTTGATGACCTGATTGGCCTCCACCGCCGAGGTGCGCGGATAGGCCGAATACGGCCCGATGCCGGTCAGGTCGTCGACGTCGAAGGCGGTGATGGTGCCGTCGGCGCGCACCGCGATGCGGGCGTCCACGATGTGATCGCGGGCATGGATGTCGGCGACGAAGCTCTCCATGCGGTCGGCGACGAAGCGGACCGGCCGGGCCAGACGCATCGCCATCGCGACGGTTGCCATCTCGTCGGGATAGACGTGGATCTTGATCCCGAACGAGCCGCCGACATCGCGGCAGACCACCCTTACCTGCGCCTCCGACAGGCCGAGATGCGTCGCCAGCACGCTTTGCATCATGTGCGGCACCTGCGTGCCCTGATGCACGGTCAGGCGCGCCTCCGCCGGGTCCCAGTCGGCGACGATCGCCCGCGCCTCCAGCGTGACGCCGGTATGGCGGCCGAAGGTGAAGCGCGCGCCGACCACCACCGCCGCCTCCGCCAGGGCGGCATCGACCGCGCCCGTGTCGATGCGGCGGCTATAGGCGAGGTTGTCGCCGAGGTCGGGATGCACCAGCACCGCCCCGGGCGCCAGCGCGGCCTCGGCATCGACGACGGGCGGCAGCGGCGCGTAGTCCACGATCACCTGCTCCGCCGCGTCCTCGGCCAGCGCCCGGGTGGCGGCGGCGATCGCCACCACCGGCTCGCCCTGCCAGCGCACCACGTCGCACGCCAGCGGATACTGCGGCGGCGATCGCAGCCCCTGCAGATGCGTCAGCACGCCGACCCAGGGCGTGACGAGCGGCGCCATATCCTCGGCCGTCATCACGGCGGCGACGCCCGGCATGGCGCGCGCGGCGGTGGTGTCGATCGCCGTGATGCGCGCATGGGCATAGGGCGCGCGGACAAAGGCGGCGTGCAGCATGCGCGGCAGCGCGAGATCGCTGACATAGCGGCCGCGCCCCTGCGTCAGCCGCGCGAGGTTGGGCCGCGGCAGGCTGCGGCCGATATAGGAGTGGGGCCGGTCCAGCGGCGACAACGGATCAGCGTCCATCGGCGCGCCCCCGTGCCGTGGCGTCCACCGCATCGACGATCGCGTGATAGCCGGTGCAGCGGCAGTAGTTGCCCGACAGATGCTCGCGGATCGCCGCGCGGTCGGGATGCGGGTCGCGGCGCAGCAGGTCCTGCGCGGCGATCAGCATCCCGGGCGTGCAGTAGCCGCATTGCAGCGCGTTGTGCGCGATGAAAGCCGCCTGCAGGTCGGCGATCTCGCCGCTGGCGGACAGACCCTCGATCGTCTCCACCGCCCGCCCGTCCGCCTGCACGGCGAGCACCAGGCAGGCGCGCACGATCGCCCCGTCCAGCCGCACGGTGCAGGCGCCGCACACCCCGTGCTCGCAGCCGAGATGCGTGCCGGTGAGCGACAGGTGCTCGCGCAGGAAGTCCGCGAGATGCAGGCGCGGTGGGACGGACGCGGCGACATCCTCGCCGTTCACCGTCAGCGTGATGGACACCGGCCCGGCAGTCATGGCGAAAGCTCCGCGACCACGCGGCCGAGCAGCACGCGGGCCAGCGCAAGACGGGTTTCGGCGGACGCGTTGAGGTCGTCATGCGGCGCGAGATCACGGCCGA
>NZ_BANB01000009.1 GCF_000964365.1 Acidisphaera rubrifaciens HS-AP3
GCCCCCGCGCGCCGCGCCGGCGATGGCACCGCCTGCCGCGCCGACAGCGCCGACACCGGCCGCAGCGAGACCAACTCCGGCGGCGCCGATCCCGGCCGCCGCGAGGCCGGTTCCGACGGCGGCGCCGGCGCCAAGCTGGGGACCGCCGGCGATCAGGCCGTTGGCGATTCCGGGACCGAAGATCGTGAGACCGAGGAGAGTGAGCGCCGCCAGAATCAGGGTGAGGGCGTCGGAGATCGTCGGCGGATTGTTCAGCGCGGTGGTGAACTGGCCGAAGATGGTCGAGCCGATGCCGACGATGACTGCCAGCACGAGTATCTTCACGCCGCTTGAGACCACATTGCCGAGCACCTTCTCGGCAAGGAAGGCGGTCCGGCCGAAAAGCCCGAACGGCACGAGCACGAAGCCGGCCAGCGTCGTCAGCTTGAACTCGATCAGGCTGACAAAGACCTGTATCGCCATGACGAAAAAGCTGATGATGACGATCAGCCAGGCGATCAGCAGGATCGCGATCTGGATGAAATTGTCGAAGAAGCTGGTGAAGCCCATCAACCCTGAGATCGAGGTCAGGATCGGCTTGCCGGCGTCGATGCCGACCTGCGCGAGCTTTCCCGGTTGCAGGAGCTGCGCGGCGGTGATCGTTCCGCCGCCGGCCTTCAGCCCGAGCCCGGAGAACGAGTTGTAGATGATCTGCGCGAGATTGTTGAAGTTGCCGATGATGAAGGCGAAGACGCCGATGTAGAGCGTCTTGCGGATCAATCGCGCCAGGACGTCTTCGTCGGGCGCCATCGCCCAGAAGAGGCCGGCAAGCGTGACGTCGATCGCGATCAGCGTGCTGGCGAGCCAACGCACATCGCCCTGCACCAAACCGAAGCCGGAATCGATGTACTGCGTGAAAGTCGCGAGGAACCCGTCAATGACGCCCGTACCGCCCATGCGATTTACGGCTCCTCCGCATCGGTCTTCGGCGTCGGATGCGACGCGGGTGGGGTGGCGCTGTGGGCCGGCCGGTAGGTGAAGAAGCGGCGGCGATTTTCTGCCCATGCGGCCGCGCAGGCGCCGTCGTTTTGCGCCGCCATGCCGATCGACTGGCAGCGCGCGAGTTCGGCCGCGAGCGGATCGGTCGATTCTGCTCGCCGTGGCGCGGGCGCATGAGGCTTGGCACCGTCGTGATCGAAGCGAACCGCAAGGGCGACGATCGCCACGGCAACCAGCAGGAACCCGGACGCGCGAGCGACGGCGCGGGTGTTGAACAGCCGCCCGCGCATCAGTGGAACATCTGCGCAGAGCCGGCCTGATAGCCGGCGCCGTAGTTCAGGAAGTTCTGGAGCTGTTGCTGCGCCTGGACCTGGCTCTCGATCCGACGCGCGCCGTCGAGGCTCTGCGCCCGCGCGATCGACGCCATGACAGCGGTAAGATCGGCGAGCTGCTTGGTCTGGATCGCGATGAGCTGGTTTCCGGACTGCGCGGCCTGCAATGCGCCGGTCGCCGACTGGCTGGTGGAGATCAGCGCATCGATCTGCGTGCGGGTCGTGTCGAGGTTCTGCACGACACCGGCCTGAACGCGCATGGCGTCCTGGAAGCCGGCGCGCGCGTTCTGCCAGCGCGTCTGCGCGTCGGCGATCAACTGCTGCGATGACGTCGCGCTCGAATAGGCCTGCGGATAGGTTTGCGTGAATGCCTGATCGATGGTGCTGACGCTGTAGGCGATGCGCTGCGCCTGAGAGAGAAGCTGTTGCGTCTGCGCGATCGACTGTTCGAGCGTGGCGAGCGAGGAGTACGGCAGGCTCGCGAGATTGCGCGCCTGATTGATCAGCATGGTGGCCTGGTTCTCCAGGCCTTGGATCTCGTTGTTGACCTGCTGCAGTTCCCGCGCCGCGGTCAGCACGTTCTGGGCGTAATTGCTCGGATCGAAGACGATCCACTGCGCTTTCGCTGGCGGGCTGATCGAGACGAGAGAGAACGTGGCGACGCCGGCCGCGAGCGCGACGCGGATCCGATGACGGATCATGGGATGGTCTCCTGATTTTGGGTGAGCATGTCCGCTGCCCAGTCGACGCCCTTGGCGCGCAGCCAGGCGGCGGCAAAACCGTCGCGGCCGTGTTCGGCGAGGAGGCGCGAGATCGTGGCCTGATCGGTCTTCGACGACGCGGCGGTGAAGGTGAGCGCGACTTCGGAGAGCCCGAGTTCGAACAGGCGGTTCCCGCGTCGCGACTGGCAGTAATAGTCGCGCTTCGGCGTCGCCCGGCTCAGGATTTCGATCTGCCGGTCGTTCAGGCCGAAGCGACGATAGACCGCGGCGATCTGGGGTTCGAGCGCGCGCTCATTGGGCAGGAAAAGCCGCGTCGGGCAGCTCTCGATGATCGCCGGCGCTATCGACGATCCGTCGATATCGGCGAGCGATTGGGTCGCGAAGACGACGCTCGCATTCTTCTTCCGCAGCGTCTTCAGCCATTCGCGCAACTGCCCGGCGAAGCCGGGATCGTCGAGGGCGAGCCAACCTTCGTCGATGATGAGCAAGGTCGGGCGGCCGTCGAGCCGATCCTCGATGCGATGAAAAAGGTAGGCCAGAACCGCGGGAGCCGCGCCGGCCCCGATCAGCCCCTCGGTCTCGAAGGCCTGAACATCCGCCTCGCCGAGACGCTCGGTCTCCGCGTCGAGGAGCCCGCCCCAGGGTCCGGCAACCGTATAGGGCTGCAGCGCCTGCTTGAGCGCATTCGACTGAAGCAGAACGGAAAGGCCGGTGATCGTCCGCTCCGCCATCGGCGCGGAGGCGAGCGAGGTGAGCGCGGACCATAGGTGTTCCTTCAGTTCGGGCGTGATGGTGACGGCCTCGCGGCCGAGCAGGGCCGCGACCCACTCGGCAGCCCAGGCGCGCTCGCCAGCGTCATCGACGCGCGCGAGCGGCTGGAGTGCGACGGCTTCGACGGCTTCATCCGCGAGGGCCCCGCCGAGGTCGTGCCAGTCGCCGCCCATCGCCAGCGCCGCCGCGCGGATCGATCCTCCGAAATCGAAGGCGAAGACCTGCGCGCGCGGGTAGCGGCGGAATTGCAGCGCCATCAGCGCCAGCAGCACCGATTTGCCGGCGCCGGTCGGTCCGACGATCAGGGTGTGACCGACATCGCCGACGTGCAGCGAGAAGCGGAACGGGGTCGAGCCTTCCGTGCGCGCGAAAAAGAGCGGCGGCGCCGGGAAATGCTCATCCCGTTCCGGCCCGGCCCACACCGCCGAGAAAGGCATCATGTGGGCGAGATTCATCGTCGAGATCGGCGGCTGACGCACGTTGGCGTAGACATGACCGGGCAGCGATCCGAGCCACGCCTCGATGGCGTTCACCGTCTCGCGCATGCAGGTGAAGTCGCGGCCCTGGATCGCCTTCTCGACCAGGCGCAGCCGTTCCTCGGCGGTGCGGGCGTCTTCGTCCCAAACGGTGACGGTCGCCGTGACATAGGCTTCGCCGACCAGATCGGAGCCCAGCTCCTGCAGCGCGGCGTCGGCGTCCAGCGCCTTGTTCGCGGCGTCGGAGTCCATCAGCACCGACGCCTCGTTGGTCATGACCTCTTTCAGGATGGCCATGATCGACTTGCGCTTGGCGAACCATTGCCGCCGGATCTTGCCGAGGACCTTGGTCGCGTCGGTCTTGTCCAGGCAGATGGCGCGCGTCGCCCAGCGATAGGGGAATGCCAGGCGGTTGAGGTCGTCGAGCAGCCCCGGCCAGGTCTGCGACGGGAACCCCATGACCGTCAGCGTGCGCAGATGCGCGCCGCCGAGCCGTGGCTCAAGGCCGGCGGTGAGGTCCTCATCGAAGAGGATGGCGTCCAGATACATCGGCGTCTCGGGCACGCGGACGCGCTGGCGCCGGGTCGAGATGCAGGCGTGCAGGTACGTCAGGGTTTCGCCGTCATCGAGCCACGCGGCTTCGGGCATGAAGCCTTCGATGAGCGCGAGCACGCGATCGGTGCGATCGACGAAGCCATCGAGCGCCGCGCGCCAATCGGCGCCCGTCTGAGCGCGGTTCTCGTAGAGGAATGCCTCCGCGCGCGCGGAATCGTCGGCCGGCGGCAGCCAGAGCAGCGTCAGGAAATACCGGCTCTCGAAATGCGCCCCTTCCTCTTCGAATTGCGCGCGGCGCTCGGCGTCGACCAACTCCGAAACCGGGTCCGGGAAGCGGCTGTTCGGGTAGCCACGCGCGAAGTCGCGCTGCGCCTCGATGAAGATCGCCCAGCCGGAGCCGAGGCGGCGCAGCGCGTTGTTGAGCCGCGAGGTGATGGAGACCAGTTCCGCCGGGGTCGAGGAATCGAGGTCGGGTCCGCGAAACTTCGCGGTGCGCTGGAACGATCCGTCCTTGTTGAGGACGACGCCCTCGCGCACGAGCGCCGCCCAGGGCAGGAAGTCGGCGAGGCTCTGCGCACGGCGACGATATTCGGCGAGGTTCATCATCGCCGCGCCCTCACGCGACCAGGTGCTGCGGGTAGCGCAGATGCCGGCGCACCACGTCGACGAAGGCGGCGTCGCGCTTGGCGGCCCAGACGGCCGCGAGATGCCCGAGCAGCCAGAGCGCGGCGCCAACGAGCCAGAGCCGCAGGCCGAGTCCGATCGCCGCGGCGAGCGTTCCGTTGACGATCGCCACGGCGCGCGGCGCGCCGCCCAGGAAGATCGGCTCGGTCAGGGCGCGATGGACCGGCGCGTAGAACCCGGCGATGGCGTCGGACGGTTCCATCATACCATCACCCCGCCGCCGAACTGGAAGAAGGACAGAAAGAAGCTCGAGGCTGCGAAGGCGATCGACAGACCAAAGACGATCTGGATCAGGCGGCGAAACCCTCCGGAGGTTTCGCCGAACGCGAGGGTCAGGCCGGTGATGACGATGATGATGACGGAAATGACCTTGGCGACTGGTCCCTGGACCGAATCCAGGATCTGGGTCAGCGGCTGCTCCCACGGCATGTTCGTGCCGGCCGCGTAGGCCGGCGCCGTGGCGAGCGCGACGAAGGCGGTGGCGGAGGCCGTGACGAGGGCACGGCGGGCGCGGGTAAGCAGCATCACGGTTCTCCTGCTGGGGTGAGGACGTAGTCGCCGTTGGGTCCGAGCCCTCGGACGGCGGCGAGTTCGGCGAGACGGCGGGCGGCGCCGCGGCCCGACAGCACGGCGATCAGGTCGATCGTCTCGGCGATGAGCGCGCGAGGAACGGTGACAACGGCCTCCTGGATCAGCTGCTCGAGACGGCGGAGCGCGCCCACCGCCGAGCCGGCGTGGAGGGTGCCGACGCCTCCGGGATGGCCGGTGCCCCACGCCTTGAGCAGGTCGAGCGCCTCGGCGCCGCGTACCTCGCCGATCGGAATCCGGTCCGGCCGCAGCCGGAGCGATGAACGCACAAGATCGGACAGCGAGGCGGCCCCGTCCTTGGTCCGAAGGGCGACCAGATTGGGCGCCGCGCATTGGAGCTCGCGCGTGTCCTCGATGAGCACCACGCGGTCGCCGGTCTTGGCGACTTCCGCGAGTAACGCGTTGACGAGGGTGGTCTTGCCGGTCGAGGTGCCGCCGGCGACGAGGATGTTCTTGCGGGCCAGAACCCCGGCGCGCAGCAAGTCCGCCTGGTCGGCGGACATGATCCCGGCGTCGACATAATCTCCGAGCGTGAAGACCGCGACTGCCGGGCGCCGGATCGCGAAGCATGGCGCGGCAACGACCGGCGGAATCAGACCCTCGAACCGCTCTCCTGTTTCCGGGAGTTCAGCCGAGACGCGCGGGGAACCTGGATGGACCTCGACGCCGACATGGTGCGCGACGAGTCGCAGGATGCGTTCCGCGTCGGCGGGTGCCACGCGGACGCCGGTCTCTTCCAGCCCGCCGGACAGGCGATCGATCCACAGTCGTCCGTCGGGGTTGAGCATGACCTCGACGATGCTCGGGTCTTCGAGGTGGCCGGAGATCGCCGGTCCCAGCGCGGTGCGCAGCATGCGCGCGCCACGGGCGAAGGCTTCCGATCGAAGGGAGATCGTCGTCACACAGAACCCCGCGAAGTCGCCTCGACGCTGAGGCGGTTGGATCAGCGGGGTTGATTAGAAAGAGCCAGAACTGGGGCGACGCAACAAGACTCGAGGGTGCGTCGGGCTACTGGGTAGAAATACAGGCCGCCAGGACAGTGCATCGCTATCCCAGGCAGAGGGGCACTGACGACACTGAGTGAACATGCGAAGGTCGGCCTGCATACGGTCAGACGCACGAAATGACTTTTTGCAAAGCGAGACACAAGCTGCCGGCAATGATTCAGAGTTTCAAAATGGCAAAGAAAAGTAGTTCTGACGCAAGAAGACTAGGCAAGCGAGCAAAGGCTTGGACCAATTACGAGGAAGTCGCTCGATATGTGCTTCAACAGCTTGGGAAGAGGTTCGGACTTGCCGATGTGGAAGGTAAGCAGAAGGTCTCTGGGCGGCAATCTGGAACAAAGTGGGAAATTGATGCCAAGGGTGTGCGAGATGGCGACGCGTCGTTCGTAATTGTCGAATGTCGACGCTACGGTAAGCGCCTAAATCAGGAGGCACTTGCGGCGGTAGCATATCGGATCCTCGACACGGGTGCGACAGGCGGAATCACAGTCAGCCCGCACCCCCTTCAAAGGGGCGCCGCGAAGGTCGCCAGGGCTAGCCAAATCGAGCATGTGCAACTCCGATCCGACAGCACCCGTGAACTGTGGGTCGCTGAGATCAAGAAGGTGATCCACGTCGGAATCACCGAAGTTGTTGGATTGACCGTGAGGGACTCTTTCACGATCACGGTCATAGACGCCGACGGCAATGTGGTGGAGCAGCGGAGCGGATAGGCCACGAAGAGCGGTTGATCTTAAGATCTGACTTGCGGTCCCACGGTATCCGCATTGGAAAGCGTTCGGCGCCGGTCACACCGACCTTTTTGGGTCGCTATCCGACCCTCAAAGCCGTTGTCGATCGCAACCGTCATTCGGTCTATACGGTTGTGAGTCGGATGCCGCTACGTCGCAAACAATCTCGTCGGCCAACTTGCGCCCGCGAGCGAGGCGGCGACCCAGCGCTTCAACAAACCCTTCATAGCGCTCTCGCCCCTTGGCCTGCGCCGCGGCGACCGAGCTGTCCGGGAGTGGCGGCGTGCTCGTCAGCCAGAAGCGAACAAAGACCGCCAGCGCCTCGTTCGATATGTCCACGTACCTTTCTATGCGCTCCAGGTGCCGGCCAATGCGATCCAGCCGTCGCGCCAGCGCCGCCTCCAGCCGGTCGGCGCCATCCGGGGACAAATGCGATGCCAGCGCCGCTTCGACGATCATCGACTGGCTAACCCCTTTCCGCGACGCATAGTCGGACAGCTTGGTCATCAGATCGGGGGGAAGGCGGAACGTGTGTTTGGTTCGCATCGCGCTCACATCCGCATGTCGTCTGCCGGATCGAGGGACACTTGCCGGGCGACAGCACTCATCGTGCGCTGCAAGATGCGCTGCCGCTGCGGCTCGTCCTCCGCGTCCTCATCGATCAACTCGAATTCGTTGACAGCCCGTGGCGCCGCCGGAGCAATGTCCTCGTGCTCGGGCAGCTCGGGCTCGCGCCGGATGCCTCCATTCGCTGGATCTTCAGTGTCGGTCTGGTGCGGTCGAACGATGACGGCGCCTTCCCAGTCGCCATAGGCGTCAGTGGGATTGGTTTTCGCGCGGGGCGTGTCCAGGCTGTGGCCCGATAAGTCGGGCGGCCGCAGAATGCGAGCCTTCAGTTCGGCGTCCTCGTAGTAACGCGCTTTCTTCGCTCGAATCGGCTGGCAACCGGATACCAGAACGAGTTCGTCCTCGTGCGGAAGCTGCATCACCTCACCCGGGGTCAGCAGCGGTCGCGCGGTCTCCTGTCGTGACACCATCAGGTGGCCGAGCCAGGGGCTCAGCCGATGGCCGGCGTAGTTCTTCATCGCGCGCATTTCGGTGGCGGTGCCGAGGGCGTCGGACACACGCTTGGCCGTCCGCTCGTCGTTGGTCGCGAAGCTCACGCGCACATGGCAGTTGTCGAGGATCGAGTTGTTCTGGCCGTAGGCCTTTTCGATCTGATTGAGCGACTGCGCGATCAGGAAGCTCTTGAGCCCATAACCCGCCATGAAGGCGAGCGCGCTCTCGAAGAAATCCAGCCGACCGAGTGCCGGGAATTCGTCCAACATCAGCAACAGCCGATGCCGCGGCGCCTTCGGTGAGAGCTCCTCGGTCAAGCGCCTGCCGATCTGGTTGAGGATCAGGCGCACGAGGGGCTTGGTCCGGCTGATGTCCGATGGCGGCACCACCAGGTAGAGGGTGGTCGGCGCCTTCGCCTCCACCAGGTCGCGGATGCGCCAATCGCACCGCCGCGTCACAGCCGCCACGACGGGATCGCGGTAGAGGCCGAGGAACGACATGGCGGTCGACAGCACGCCGGACCGTTCGTTCTCGCTCTTGTTGAGCAACTCGCGGGCCGAACTGGCGACCACCGGATGAACGCCGTGCTCGCCCAGATGCGGCGTCGTCATCATGGCGCGAAGCGTCGTTTCGATCGGGCGGCGCGGATCGGAGAGGAAGTTGGCCACGCCGGCGAGCGTTTTGTCAGGTTCGGCGTAGAGCACGTGAAGGATTGCGCCGACGAGCAGTGAGTGGCTGGTTTTCTCCCAGTGGTTCCGCCGCTCGAGTGCGCCTTCGGGATCGACCAGCACGTCCGCGATGTTCTGGACGTCGCGCACCTCCCATTCGCCCCGGCGAACCTCGAGCAGTGGGTTGTAGGCGGCAGTTGCCGCATTCGTCGGATCGAACAACAGCACCCGGCCGAAGCGCTGGCGCCAGCCGGCGGTCAGCGACCAGTTCTCGCCCTTGATGTCGTGGACGATCGCTGATCCCGACCACGTCAGGAGCGTCGGCACCACCAGACCGACGCCCTTGCCGGACCGGGTCGGCGCGAAGCACAGGACATGCTCGGGGCCGTCGTGCCGCAGATATCGATCCTGCCAGCGCCCGAGCACCGCCCCATCATGGGCGAGCAGACCAACGTCGCGCACCTCCGCGGTCTGCGCCCAGCGGGCCGAGCCATAGGTCGTGACGCGCTTCGCTTCGCGGGCGCGCCAGACCGACATGGCGATCGCGACGATGACGGCAGCGATCCCGCCCAAGGCGGCAATGTAGGCGCCCTCGGTGAAGATGTCGCGTGCGTAGGCGTCGTAGGCGAACCACCACCAGAAGAAGGCAGGAGGCTGATATATCGGCCAGCCGAAGACCTCGAACCAGGGTCTACCGAGCTGGGGTTGGAAGACGAGCCTCCACGCCACCCACTCCGTCGCCCCCCAGACGAAGGCGAGCGCGACAAGGCTGACGGTGAGCACCTGGCCCCAGAGGATCTTGGTCGCGTTCATAGCGATCGAAGATCAGCGGGGGGATCCGAGTGAAAGACAACCGTCTAGTGAACTTCACAGTTCGCGCGGATAGATTTGGGTAGAAATCGGTCGGGTTAGCGAGCCCGCGCTGACGTGAAGCGGAGCGTAACTTCGGAGTCTATGATGGATGTCTCATACGCGGTTGACACCTTGTTCGCCGGGGTCGTGCCCGAAAGGCTCGATGAGTTGAAGAATTTGTGGGGACAGCATGCGGAGCGGGTCCGCCTTCTCGACGTGCCGAGGTTCCTTCTGCAGCAGCTTTACGGAACCGTACAGGTGAGCGAAGTGGCGCTGCGCCAAATTTGGCTCACTGGTTATGCCGCGTGGAGCGCCGTCCAAGCCTATAATGTACCGCTGGCGCTTTCCGCCGTTCATGACGCTCCACTCGATATTGCGGCCTGGCACGCCGTTCCGTCTCAAGCCGAAAGAGACTTCGCCTTCGACAGCCTTTTCGACAAGCTAATCGAACTCGGAAGAATCGGAAGCCTTGAAGGCTTCAACTGGCCCGAGAACGTCCCTTACCCCCAAGAAGGATTGAAAATCACGGATCCAGAGATGAAGGGAACGTTTGACCTTGTCTGCATGGCAGGAGCTTACGTATTCGCGCATGAGGTGCGGCACGGCGTATTTGAACAAGAAGGTAGCAGGCCAAACGACCTCGTTGAGGAGGAGTGGGAATGTGATCGTTGGGCGTTGTCGCTGATGCTCGACGAAGCGGAAGACTATGCGAACCGTAACGGTTGGGCACCATCTGACGTACGAGCTAAACGACTCCTTGGAATCATCATCGCAAAGCTGACAATCCTGGCGCTTACGCCCCGTTCGTCGTGGGATGAGTCTGAAGATCATCCGCCCGTGAGGGAGCGAATGCAACTCGTTCTAGACGCCGCGGTTGATCCCGTTCCCGACTGGTTCTGGATAACGGTTACATCGATGCTTTTGGCGTTCGCGAGACGACTTGGCATATCCATAACTCCGCGCCCTCTTCCTCCAAGTTTTCGCAGTCTGAGCTACAACATCTGCGAGCTCCTCACGTCGCACTAGCAGCAAGCCGCCCTATAAGCCGATCCCGCGATTACGCTGAAAAATCCAATCCACTTTACCGAATTGACCCATGACGCCCCCGACTTGTCGCCCGAGCTGCCGCTCCAGCGCCGGCCGCCAAGGGACGAGCTGAAACCCCATGCCGTCATCGATCATGGCGAACCGGCCGGAGGCAAGCGCGACCCGTTGGCGATAGACGCCCGAGACGTGCTCGCCCTCTACGGATGGCCGATGGGCGAGCCCCGTTTCGGCCGAGAGCCGCGCGACAGCGTCATCGAGTTCACGTCGGCGCAGCGTGTCGAGAATGTCGCGTGCGAAGACGACCTGCTGCCCTTGCCGGCGCGCGAGGTCCTGTTCAACGAGATGATCGATGCGGCGGTCCATCGCGTCCCGCACTTGAGCGCCGAAGCCGGCGCCACCGAGCGCGGTCTCCTTGGCGAGAAGCTGGCGATCGAGCCAGGTGGCGCCGGATGCCGTCACCTGCGCGTCAATGTTCAGGTCGGAACGGGTGGCGAGCGAGAGCCGCCTGCGGCCGCCGGCATCGTCGTAGACTCGCGCCTCGACGATTGCGCCGGGCTTCGCGTCGCCGGTCACGTCGAGATGGGCGAAGACGACGTGATGCGTGCGGCCGTCGATCCCGTCGACGACGACGTAGGCCGTGCCTTTCAGCTCGTCGTGCAGCCCGCGCTCGACCAGACGGCCGAGGATCGGTGCGGACGGTTCCTCTCCGTGCATCGCGAAGCTGGTGACGTCCGGCTCGCGATCGCAGGCACTCATGGCCCGGTGCATGGTCTTGATGATGTCGCCGCGGACGCCGAGGTCCCTCAGCGTGGGTTCGAGACCCGGCTTCAGCGTCCACTGCGCCGGGCTACACTGCTCCGCGAGCCCGAGGCGTTCGAGCCTGGCTGCGCGGCCGATCAGCAGCCGGCGCAGCTCGGGGTCTTCGTCACCGCCTCCAGGCCTTAGGTCCGCGACGCCGCCACCCTCGTCGGCCATGTCGCGCAGGGAGCGGTCGAGGCTGGTCCATCGCTCCGCGCCGACTTCGCTCTCCAGCCCGGCGCGGATTTCCAGGGCGGTGCGCGGCCCGAGCTCCAGGGTGACGCGTTCGGCGGCGCGGTTGCGCAGTCCGTGGCTGATGTAGTCGCGACTGATGACGAGATCGGCGCCATCGTCGGCACGTCCGCGCACCAGGACATGGATATGCGGATTGTTGGTGTTCCAATGATCGACGGCGACCCAATCGAGGCGGGTGCCAAGATCGCGTTCGGCATCCCGCATCAGCTCGCGCGTGAAGGCGCGCAGGTCCTCCATGCGGCCGCCGTCTTCGGGCGAGACGGTGAAGCGGAAATGGTGCCGGTCATCCTCGCACCGCTCGGCGAAGGCCCGTGCGTCGGCGTCGTCGGAGGACGCGTCGAACATGCGCGCGTCGGCGCCGTCATGGGTGACGCCGTCACGCTTCAGATAGGCCAGGTGCTTCGCCAGCGGCGCCGATCGGAACCGGTCGCCGCGATGACGGACGATGCGGGTCATGATGACGACGCGGCGCGTGGATGAGCGCGACGCAAGCGACAGCGCCGCACGCCGGCCGCGGCCGAAGGTTGATCCCCCCTTGCTCTTTCCGGCGCCCTTGAACGTCGCTCCCCGATGGCCGGCCTTCGCGGCGGCGCGCATCACCTCGCCGACGAAGGTCTTCGGCCGCTTGGCGCCTCGGTTGCCATGGCGAATGCGGCCGGGCCTGGCGGTGAAGTCGTCGTCGGCCCCCGTCATGGCCCGATACGTGCTGGCCGATACAGAGGATGGCGCTCGGAGCGTTGATTTGCTTGGGCTTTTGACGGAAAGCGCCAGCACGGTTGCTGGGCCATCTGGCGAAAATCCTCAATCCAACCAATCACATGCGCCGGGCCGCAGGCGGCGCTTTTATCTTGCCGTCCGTTGGTCGGTTCGTCGGTCTCGCTCTCGACGACGTTCCAACCGCCGCCACAGCCCGCCGGAACACGAAATGACGTCGCGCCGATCATCGCCCCGGGCTCCAACCAGACAGCGCTACGAACAGGCCGTTCGACGACGGCGCGAGGCCGGTCCAGTCGGCGACGCGACGGTCACCTGACGCCGATCCGGACGACGGCCCGACTGCATTCTTGCCGCTGCTCGATGGCGGTCTCGACGGCGACGGGAAAAGCGATGCTTCGGTCCAGGATCGCTCGACCGTCGCCAGCAGCGTCGCATCATCGACCTCGCCACCGGCAACGACCGGGGCCAGTCGTGCGAGGTAGGCGCGGGTCTCCATCGGCAGCGGCCTGCCTGTCGCGAGGTGGTCCTCCCAACGTGCTGGCCCGGCGTTGTAGGCCGCGAGGAAGCCAGGGATGCCGTAGCGGTCGTGCAACTCCCGCAGATACGCCGTGCCGGCGAAAATGTTGTCGTGCGCGTCGTAAGGATCGGCGCCCAGATGGTAGTGACGGCGCAGCTCGGCCCATGTCTCCGGCATGATCTGCATGAGGCCGATCGCGCCCTTGGGCGACGTCGCGCGCGCATCGCCGACGCTTTCGGCCCGCATGACGGCGCGGATCCAAGCGGGAGGAATGCCGAACCGCGTGGCGGCTTCGTCGACGAAGACGGCGAACGGCTCACGCGGCGCGACCACGCGCATCTGTGCAGGTTGGGCGCGGGCCGACATGCCGCCGAGCGACACCTGGACAGCGACGGCAATGATGCACGCCGCGCGATGCAGACGCCGCTGTCGATGAGGATTGGGGCGAATGGGGGATCGAAGGCAGGCCGGTAAGAGGGATAAGGTTCGGTGGTGAGCGGGGCCATGATCGGCCAGCGAGCAGCGAAGCCGTTGCACGATCAGTCCTCCTCGTGCGTCCAGAGGGGAACCGCCCGACCGACGATCGTGCTCGCAGGCAGCAAGCCGAAATAGCGGCCGTCAAAGGAGTGCGCCGACCCCCGGTTCATCAGGAAAATCGAGTCTGTCGGCACGCGCTGGCAGCCCTGCCAGACTGGCAGTGGGCGGCGCTGGCTGTCGCTGTCGAGGGCCTCGCCCATCGCAATGCCATCGACGCTGACCGTGCGTCCTGCGCGGCATACGATTTGGCCCGGAAGGGCAAGGATGCGCTTCAGCATGGGCACGCCCCGGGGCAGGTAGCGACGCTCCGCGAGGAAGCTGGCGAGCTCCGGCGGCGGAT
Organism: Acidisphaera rubrifaciens HS-AP3; assembly: GCF_000964365.1. Taxonomy (GTDB): domain Bacteria; phylum Pseudomonadota; class Alphaproteobacteria; order Acetobacterales; family Acetobacteraceae; genus Acidisphaera; species Acidisphaera rubrifaciens. The sequence continues at coordinate 13,632 of NZ_BANB01000009.1, forward strand.
CGACGGCGACCAATTCGGTGACATGCAGTTGCCCGGCGGACTCGATCGCGTAGAAGCCGATCGGCACGCTCGCGCTGACGTTCCAGATCAACAGCGGCCTTGGCCGGATGACGAGCGTCGTGGCCGCGGCCAGCGCGATCAGGCTCGCGAAGATCGACCAGCGTTTGCGCGTCATAGGCCGACGCTCCGACGCGCGAGCCACGCGCGATGACGCTCGCGGGTGTAGGGGCGCGGCGCGTCGCCAGCGCTCAGCCGGTTATGGACGTGACGCCAATAATCGGGCGCAGCTTCGCTGGGATCGATGTCGAGCGCTTCGATGGCGTCGATGGTCTGAAGCGTGCGCTCGACCTTTGGCCAGCCGCTGATCCGCAGCAGAATCTCGCCACCTGGCTGGACGTAGGGCACGGTCTGGTAGGCTTCGCCGGCGGCGACCGCGCGGAGAATATCGATCCGGGATACGACGGTGCCGTAGTCTTTGGCGGCCCAGCGAACGAAGGCAAAGAGCGAATTCGGCGCGAAGCTCAGCACGCGGCGTCGCCGGTCGAGGATCGTTTCCTCGATGTCGCGACCGAAGCGGATCCAGTGCTCGATCCGCTTTTCGATCCAGGTCAGTTGGACGTGGGTCAGCGGTGCGGCAGCATGAGATGCGCGCGATCGCGGTCGCGTGTCAGCCGTCATGACGCCGTTCCCTCGTTGTCGGGAAACTCGCGCAGCAGCAGAGCGCGCAGCATGTCGGCGACGGTTTCGCCACGGCGGAACGCGGCGATCTTGATCCGTCCGCGCAATTCAGGCGTCACGTCGATTGTCAGCCGAGCGGAGAACGTGTCGGCGCCGCGCGGCGGCGGCGCGAAATCCTGAGTTCGCACCCAGGCGTCCGGGGTGGCCGGTCGCGCGGCGAACGCGCGCTTGGAGACACGATCGGTCATGTCGCCACCGCCTCGACTTCAGCGGCGAGCGCGGCGATTTCTCGCGCAGCTAGGCTGTCCGGGGCGAGCTCGTCGACCAGGCGGCCCGAACGCGCGGCGTCCGCGAAGGCGACGCGCTGGCCGATGCGGGACGCGAGAACCGGCGGATCGTGCTCGACCAAGCCGTCGGCGGTCTCGCGGGCGATCACCGTGCGCGCGGCGCAGCGGTTGAGCAGGAACCGCGCGGCGAGTCCGGGGCGAAAGACGCGCGCCTCCTCGAGCAGCCGCAGCATCTCGGCGGACGCCCACCCATCGAACGGCGAGGGTTGCGCGGGGATCAGGACCAGGTCGGCGGCGAGTAGGGCCGAGCGCAGCAGGCCGGCGACACGAGGCGGCCCGTCGATGATCACGTGATCAGCACTGCGCGCGAGGTCCGGCGCCTCGCGATGCAGCGTGTCGCGAGCGAGGCCGACGACGCCGAACAACCGGGGCGCGGTCTCCCGGGCGCGCTGCGCGGACCAATCGAGCGCCGAACCCTGCGGGTCCGCATCGATGACGATGACCCGCTTCCCTTCCCGGGACCATCGCCCCGCGAGATGGAGGGCGATCGTCGTCTTGCCGACGCCGCCCTTCTGATTGAGCAGCGCGACGATCATGGCCCGCGACCCCGGGTTATCCCCAAGGTTGGCGCGTGGCCAACTTCAAGAAGGTTAGATTCTTTTGGGTTAGAGTCTAAGTTAGGTGTGTCGTAAGTGACTGTTTTGGATATCGGAATCGGCGTTTTCGGTTCCCGATGGCACGAGCCCGCGGTTCCTGATGGCACGTGTTCGCCGGTTCCCGATGGCACGAGCGTTCCCACAGCTTGTCCACAGACGCCTGTGGATAACCGCGCGCTGACGAACGCGAGCAGCTCGCGCCGCCCTGCCTCGTATTCGATGGTCAGGCGATAGCCCGGCAAGGGCTGACGGCGGACGATGTCGCGCAGCTCGAAGGCGAAGCGCTTGAAGGGCGAAAGGCTGGCTGACTTGGCGTGCAGGTGCCGAAAATCGAACCGCCAGCCGGCGTGCTGGTTGCCGGCGTGCTTGCGGACGAGCCGATAGAGCCAGCGTTCCAGCCCGCCGGTCAGGCGGAAATAGGTGCGGTCAATGGTCAGGACGAGCGCGTCATCGAGGACGGCGCGATAGAACCAGTCAGGCACGATTAGGTCGATGCCGGCGGGGTTGCCATGCCTGTCGGCGTGCTCGGTCCACTCGTTGATCCAGGAGAAGCGGTGCAGCCGCCGTTCCGCCGCCTGACGCAGGGACGTGGCGACCGTCGTCGACTGGAGCCTGTCGAGCGCGGCCTTCAGGCGGTGATAGTCGCGTGCACTCGTGCCGCGTCCGATGAAGGTCAGGATCTCGTAAGGCGTGGCCGCCATCAGGCGCGATGTGCGGATTCCGGCGTCGCGCGCCTCGACGATCTGCGAGGCCGCCCAGATCAGGACGTCCGCGTCCCAGATCGTCGCCATGCCGTGCTCAGGCACGGCTTCGACCCGGATGGTGATATCGTTCATCCGGAAATCGATCGGCGTGGTGCGATGCGTCTTGGCGAGGCTGAAGAAGGGGTAAGCCATGAGGTCCTGCGCGTCGCGTGGCGCGAGATCGCCGGGCAGCGCCCGGAAGAGTTCGAGCTGCTCGCGTTCGGATTGAGGGCGGTGGCGCGAGGACATCGGGCAAGTCAGCGGCGCGGAAGCGCGGCGCGCGCCAGGGCATCGGCCGTGTGGCGTTTGGCGGGCAGGACGGTCGAACGGCCGGGGTCCGAGGTGGACGCTTTGGCGCCGGACTCGACCCAGGCCTGGAGATCTTCGAGGCGATAGACGACGCGACCGCCAAGCTTCGAATAGCGCGGCCCGGTGCCGTAGATGCGGTGCTTCTCGAGCGTGCGGATGGAGAGCCCGACGATGCGCGCAGCCTCCGGCGTGCGCAGATAGCGTTGTGGCATGCCCGCGATGGTGGTGGACATGGGATACCTCCGTGATCCTATGAGGGGTCGCCGGATGGCGGCGGCCGTCGCGGATCACGTTCGGCAATCGAGCGGGTGAAGGGGGATGGCGAAGTTGCGGGCGGCGAATTCGCCACCCCCCGGGCGCGCGACGCTATTCGGGTGGCTTCGATTTCAGCAGCTTGCGATAGCCACCGCGCATCAAGGCGACGCCGGTGCGCGCGATGCGGATGACCGCGTCGCGTAACGACGATGTCTTCCAGGCCTCGTCGGCAACGCGTCGGGGGCCGAAGATGACCTCAGCAATCGCGCGGTAGCTGGCGCCATCCAGCCGCGCGTCCAAGGCTTGCAAGGCTGCTATCAGGCGTTCGAGGCGTCGGGATCGGGATCTTCGAGGGCCAGATGATCCTCGCGCCTGCGCTTCCCAAAGCCGCACGACCGCGTCGGCCCGCGCCGCGGTCATGGCGTCGAGCGGAATGATGGCGGCGAGGGACGCTCCAGCGTCGGTTCCCGCCGTTACCCAGAGCTGCTGGAGGCCGGCTTCGCTCCGGACCATGAGATGAGCGCCATCCTCGGCGTCGCGACGGACCATCTCAGCGGGAAGATCGGCAAGGGTAAGGGCGGACTGGCTCGCGCCAGCCGGCGCGGCGGCGAGGATGACGACCGACGCCAGTTCGTTCGGTCGCCAGAAAGCGGGCGACTGGTCGGCGCGGGCGTCAGGGTCCGCCAGGAAATCGTAACCCCCAGACGCCGGCGCGGACATCCGCGGCGCCAGCGTCGCCGGCGGCGGCCCGATAATCGGCCCGGTAGGCAGGGTTACGCCGCAGGAACTCCCAGGCGAGCCCGGCGGATTCAAGCGTCTTGGCGTATTCGTAGGCGGCAGGAGACCGCCAATCCTCCTTCGACATGGTCGGTCTCCGCGACGGAACGACGTGATGCCTTCGGTTGCGAGGACTGAGGTGTGAGCGAGTCGCCGGATGTGAAGTCCACCCGCCGGCATCGCGCCATGCCGGAATCGGCTCGGCGTAAATACGCGGATCCGTGATCGCGGGACCGGATGGAAACGTAAAGCCGGAGTCGCGGTTCGGGTCAGCTCGGCGTGCTGAGGAGATCTCGGTAGCCCTGCGCTGTCAGCCAGCGGGCGCGCGCCAGATGCGATTCATAGGCGCTGCGCGCTCGAGCGGGTTCGTGCCCCGGATCGATGCCCAGCACGATATGCGCCGCTTCTTCCCACGGCGCGCCTTCCTCGGCGGCGTCGAGCAGGCGCAGATAGATCGCAGCATGCGATCGGTCGTAATCCGTAACGTGCGTCGCGTTGGGCGCGGCGTCTGCGATCTTCGAATCCATTGGCGCGGTCCTGATCGTCTCTCGTGTCCCCAGACGGAGGTCTGGCCCGGCGGCGTGGTTGATAGCGAACCTGTGGCCCCGCGAACACCGGGACGTAAGGCCGCGTATTATAATACGTAGCGCCAAAATACGCGATTGGTGTCCACCCTATGGATGGATATCCGGCGAGTTTTTGGCGCAAATCTCAGACGATTTCGAACGCAAGCGGGTCTCAGCCAGGAGGCCGTGGCCGAGCGGATGGATGTCGATCGAGCTCATGTGAGCAGTATGGAACGCGGTCAGCAGAACGTCACGCTACTGACGCTTTGGCTCGTGTCTCAGGCGGTCGGCGTGAAGCCGGCTGCATTGCTGGATGAGGATTTCGCTGCGACGGCTGCCGAGGGCATCGCGGAGAGCGATCCGTCGTCCTGATCCCCTAAACGGAAAACCCCGTCCGGCGGTTCCGGACGGGGCTTCGCGTCGTCGGCTCAGTCGCCGTTGGTGCGGCGGCTGCGCGACCAGATCAGGGTGAACCCCTCGCCGTCCTCGTCATCGACCAAGTTGGCGTAGATCGGCGCGTTGAAGCTGGGATCGTCCAGCTTGACCGAGAGATAGTCGCGCCCCTCGTTCGAGCGCTTGGACCAGGCCGCCCCGATCTCCGCCCGGCCGACGAAGATGCGGTGGCTGGGCGTGTTGTCGCTCGCCCGGTTGGCCTCCGGGACGATGCGGACGCCCTTGGTCTGAACGCTGAGGGTGACGATTTCGCCCTGCAGCTCGCTGCCGACCTTCTTGAAGGAACCGATGGTGGCCATGTCACTTCTCCTTGCTGTTCGCGAGCCCGCGACCATCGCGGCCTCGATGGCGATCGGCAGGCCGAAGACGATCGACGACGCACCCGACGGTCGGGGTCCCCATCGCCGCCCTTTCGGCGTATGTGCGATGGGGTGGCCCGAGGGCCGTAGCGCAGCGGAGGACGGCGCCGAGGAGACTTTCTTGTCTCGCGAGGAATGGGCCGATCCGGGGTCCCGCGGGCTCGTCCCGTGGGGTGGTCGGTCCAGGGGAAGAAAGTCGATGCGGCGACGTTGCGGCTCAGACGATCGAGGCGCAGCCGGTCTTCGGCCAGATCAAGCCAAGGAGAGGCCCCGTGCTCGCGCGCGGTGAACAGCATCCTTGGGGAAAGATGTGGCGGGCTTCGGTTCGCACGAACAAGGGGCTGCGGCGCTGACGGGGAGAGAAAGAGCCCCTGGCGCAGAAAAGGGCGGACCAGCCTGAGTCCCTGAAGGCGGGGAAAGCGACGCTATTTCAGCCAGCACGCAGATCGACGGTGGGTAGACACCGCGGCCTAGCTTCAGCGATACGTGAGTGCGCGCGCTTCATTCGTCGGAGGGATGCCCCCGCTCAACGCCGACCTATCCCAAGCTCGACCGCGATCAGAGAAATCGGGGATCAGGAGATCCTGGGCGTTGTCGCCATCTGCGACTGATCCGACATCGCGACAGAGACACGTCGGACACCGGACGGGTAAGCCATCCCAGCGACTCGGACGACAGCGGTCGCACCGATGGCGATCGCGCCCACAATGGCAAACACCTCTCGCCAGCCTTCGGCTGGGACGCCGATCCGGGCCAGCGCGAGGGTGGCGTGGTAGCCGGCAACGGTTGCGGGCGCGGCGAAAAGGAGCGCGATGAGCCCCCGCAGCACGGGTGAGGCGAAGGTCGCGAAGATCGCTTGGCCGACGACCAACGTAATGGCGCCCGCCGTAAACCCGACGATCAGGCCGCCGAAGAGACCCGCTCCGCTATGATAGGCGGCGAGGCCCGTGGTCATGCCGGCGAAGAAGGGCAGCGCGTAAACGGCGAGATTGAACATCAGCCAGCAAAAAAACCGATGCCGAAGAGACTGAGAACGATGCCGATGGCGAGCATGGTGGCGAACTCCACGACCGAGTCGGACGTAAGGATCGCGCCTTCCACCACCATCATGGCGCAGACGCGAATATAGTCGAAAAGAGCCGAAGGCGTCAGCAGAAATCCGGCATGGTCGTTCGTTTGGCCTGTGTCTGTCGACGGCGCTCACGCGCCGCCCTTGCCAAACTTCCAGACCGGAATGCCGAGCTTCCGCGCCTTGTCGGCGAGGTTGTCCTGGATGCCGGTACCCGGGAAGTGCATTACCCCGATCGGCAGGGCGTCCAGCATCGCGTCGTTTCGTTTGAACGGCGCCGCCTTGGCATGCTTCGTCCAGTCGGGCTTGAAGGCGATCTGCGGCACCTTGCGGTTGTCGGCCCATTTGGCGGCGATCAGCTCGGCGCCCTTCGGCGAACCGCCGTGCAGCAACACCATGTCAGGGTGCTTGGCGTGGACCTGATCGAGCTTGGCCCAGATCAGGCGGTGATCGTTAAAATCGAGGCCACCGGTGACGGCCACCTTCGGCCCGGCCGGCAACAGCACCTCCCGGTCGGCGCGCTTCTTGGCGGCGAGGAAGTCGCGGCTGTCGATCATCGCGGCGGTGAGGTGGCGATGGTTGACCTTCGATCCGCTGCGCGGCCGCCAGGCCGAGTGTGTGTGCCGCTCGAACTGATCGGCAGCTTGGTCGCGCATCAGCTCGAAGACGTTGCGGCGCTCGATCAGCGTTTGTCCCTCCGATGTCAGCCGTTCGAGTTCGACGGATTTGACCTCGCTCCCGTCCTGTTCCCGTTGCGTGCGTCGCTGCGCCAGCTCGTTGTCGTCGAGTTCGCGTTCGATCCGGTCGATGGCGCGATGGAACACGTTCACCGTCGACCAGAGCAGATCCTCGAGGTCGGGTTCGAGGCGCGTTTCCGCGAGCGCCACCACGAGGGCGTCGAAGATGTCGGAGATGCTGCCAGCGAGAATGTGCGGTTCGGGAAGGGGCCGCGGGTCGGGTTCGTCGCGGAAGGGCCGGTAGCCGTAGAGCTGAAGTTCCTGGAGGACACGGTCGGTGGGGGATGCGCTGTGGCGGGGCTCGAACTCTTCGTCGTGGTCGATGGACATCGCGGCTTTCCTCGTCGGATCGGCCGCGCCCATCGCGGCCTTCATGGCGACGAAGGCGGCGGGCGGGGCGGACCTGCACCCGCAGCGCAGCGAAGGGCCGAAGCGCCAGCGGAGGATGGCGTAGGCCGGCGATTTTGCTTCGCGATGGAACGGCGCGCAGCGCCGCCGGAAAATCGTTGGCCGCAGCCATTGCCGGTCTGCACCGCATGGCGCCCGATCGCCCTCTCCAGAAGGCCGTGGGCGCGGTCCTCTCCGCCGCTTAGGGAAAGCCGGTCCATCGCGTGAGAAAGACGAGCCGCGCAGTCTTCCCTGCCGGCTATGCCGCCATCTCCATGAAGCGGGCGACGTCCTGCGCCGCGATCTGCTCCCGTATCGCCGCCCGGAGCGCGTCGATCCCCAGCAGCCGGAGATCCTCGTTGAAATCGCCTAGCCGTGGCGAAAGCACGAGCGCCTCGGTCCCGGCCGACTGCGCGCGGTCGCGGAGCATCGCCACCGCGCTATCGCCTGCCGGATCGTTGTCGCGGGCGATGTAGAGGCGTCGCAGCATGTCCGGGAACAGGATGGCCGAAAGATGCGCGGCCGAGAGCGCGGCTACCATCGGCATGGTCGGCAAGACGCAGCGGAGCGACAGCATTGTCTCGATGCCTTCGCCGGCGGCGAGGACCTCGCCTGCGACGCCGAAGCGCACCGCGTGGCCGAGCAGATCGCCCATAGCCCGTCTCGGCGTGTCGATCGGCGCTTTGCCGAGCGTCGCCTCGTTGAAGCCGTCAGGGTCGAGCCAGGTGCGATGCACGCCGGTCAGGCGACCCGCGAGATCGGTGACGGCGGCGATCATCGCCGGCCAAGTCTCGGTCGGGCTGTGCTCGTCCGGCCGGTAATAGCAGCGTGGATGGAAGCGCAGACTGCCGGTTCCGTGCAAAGCCGAAATGCCGCGTTGGCGCAAATACGCTTCCACGGGAGTGCGCTCGATGGGTTGCGACATAGCGAACAACCGGCGCGCTGCTTCGGAAGATCCGGCCGGCGCATCCGGCCTCGCTGGAGCGACGTTCGGCCACCGCGACGGTTCAGCAGGTTGCGGAAGGCTCAGGAAAGCGCGGGCTTCATCGACGACGTCCTTGAAGTCGGTAAGGCTGCGGCTCTCGAGGATGATGTCGAGCAGATCGCCATGCTCGCCGGTGGCGGCGTCGGTCCATTTGCCGGGCGGACCTTTGGCCGTCTCCCTGAGACGCACGAACATGGACCGCCCCGGCGTGTTGCGGGCGTCGCCCACGACCCAGTAGGCGCCTTCGCGACGCCCAGCGGAGAGGTAATGGCGGCACACCGCCTCGGCATTGCGAGCGAGGCGGTGTGCCAGCTCAGCGGCGTTTTCCGCCATGGCGAACTCCCAGACGAAAAAGGCCCGCCATCGCTGGCGGACCAATGAGGCGGATCGATACTTCTATTCTGCGGCGATGCGCTCGGGGCCGGATGCGTCGGCCTCATCTTCGCTTTCGACCGAGGGTTCTCCCATGGCCGTTTCATATCCGGCGACCGCCGTCTCTTCGACCTCAGGCGCGACCGGTGCGGATTGGTCTGTGCACGCGGCAGAGAGGTTGCCCGAGGGCGCGTGCCCAGGCGTCCGGAGCGGCTCCGGAAGCCAGCGCGCGTCCGCGAGCAGCGCCTCCGCTTTCACCGCCATGTCGCCTTTCTTCAAATGCTCGATGCTTTCCGCTGCGCGCTCCCCCTTCGACTCTGCAACAGCTTGCAAAATCCGCCCTTTGGTGACGCGGCCGAGGAAGTTGTCGACGGTCGGCTGCCATCCTGCGGCGGCCATATCGAGATCGACGGCCTGGGCGAGTTGATCGGCATGGGCGAAAGCGCGCGGTCTCCGGTTCCATGCCTCATGCACGGCATTGACCGATAGGCTGACCACGTGGGCGAAAAGCGCGCCCCGACTGTCGCCGTCCCAGCCTTGCAGCGCATTCCATAGGTCGGCCGAGTTCTTCGGGAGCGCCTTTCCCCAGGTTTCGTGGCGAACGCGGATCGCCTCGGCCGCCGCGCTATCGTTCAGGCCTGGCGCCTGGGCGCTGAAGCTGACGCTCTTCAGATCGAGATCCAGGCAACTATCCGAACCGTAGTGATAAAACGCCTTCAGCGAGAGGGCGTGCAGGGCGGCGAGAAAGGCGACGTCGGGCCGTTCGCCGAGCGCCTGACGCAGGCCGAGCGTCCGGTGGGCGGTGAGTTCCGTCATCAACCGGTCCGAAATCGGAGACAGGCCCTCGTCTTCCTCGGGTTGTGTCGGGGGTTCGTCCACCGTCACGCTATCCCCGCCGTAGCTCGCGGCCACGGGCCGGGCAGCCTGGTCGTCTGCCGCCGGACCGGGGTCGGACTGCGCCGGCAGCTCGTCCTCGGTGCGAACGTAGCCGCGCTCGACACGCAGGGTGCCGTCATGGGCTATGCTGACGAAGGCGCCGGCGCGAACAACGTCGGCAGGGTCGAACATGACTGGCCGAGTTTCGAAGGCTTCGATTGCGGTCTCGAGTTCGCCGAAGCGCTGATCGACGTCTTCGGGCAACTCGTCGGCGTCGGCATATTCCTCCGACAGCCGGTCGTATTCCGCCTGGAGCGCGCTGCGGGTTGCTTCCTCTTCGGCGGTGAGCGGCGCTTCCTGGCCGCGAAGCTGACGCAGGCCGAAGGTGTGACCGTAGGCGAAGTCGGGCGCGACCTCGATCCACTTCCACCCTTCGGCCGCGATCGCTTCGGATTCCGCCCTCAGCTTGTCGGCCACCATCTGATCGACCAGCGCGACGTCCTGCAGCCAGCCGCCATCGTCGCCCTGGAACAGGTCACGCAGGATGGCGCCGCCGGCTTCGACATACGCGTCCACGCCGATGAACTGTACCCGCTTGTCGGAGGCGCGGACGGCGCCTTCGGTCAGCATCCGACGAATGGTGTGCGGCTGCTTGTCATAGGAAGTTTGCAGCCGCTCGAACACCTGTTCCTGGCGCGCGTGATCGGCGGAGACGGTGAAGGCCATGAGTTGATCGAGAGTCATGCCGTCGTCGGCATAGGCGTCGAGCAGGGCCGGTGAGACCGAAGCGAGCTTCAGCCGCTGCTTCACCACATTGACCGAAACGAAAAACGCGGCAGCCATTTCCTCCTCGGACTGGCCCTTCTCGCGCAGCGCCAGAAAGGCCCGGAATTGATCGAGCGGATGCAGCGGCGCGCGCTGGACGTTCTCGGCCAGCGAGTCCTCCTCGGCGATGCCGCCCTCGCGAATCACGCACGGCACGGGCGCGGTCTTGGCGAGCCGCTTCTGTTTCACGAGCAGCTCCAGCGCCCTGTACCGGCGGCCGCCGGCCGGGATCTCGAATATGCCGGTCTCGACGCCGGCTTGGTCGATGACCGGCCGGACGCTGAGGCCTTGCAGCAGGCCGCGGCGGGCGATGTCTTCGGCCAGTTCCTCGACCGAGACGCCCGCCTTCACGCGCCGGACGTTCGATTGGCTGAGCACGAGCTTGTTGAAGGGGATGTCGCGCGAGGGAGCGAGGGTGATCTTCTGAACGGCGGTCGCCATGAGATGATACTCCGCGACGGGCGGCCGAAAGCCTCTCTCTCGGCCTGCAACCCGTCACGGAACACGGCGCCGCCCTCTTCCTCTGAGGGCAGCGCCGCGAAACCATTGATTAGGATAGAGAAAGCTGCCGGTGACTACCAATCGGCGGGCCATTGACTACCAATCTGCCGAAGGCTGCGGTCTGGGTAGAAAGCCGGAAATGCGCAAATCCGCTTCTCCGGCTTTCCGGTAATCAGGCTGCCCGGTCGAGCAGCCTCTTCGCCCGCGCCTCCAGGTCGAGCCGGGCGTCCTGGTGGGTCTTGCCGCGGGCGACGGCGGTGATGCCCTGCACGAAATCGAACACGCTCTCGGGTTTGCGACCTTCCTCGGCCAGCACCGTCTCGATGATTTTGGCTGTCTCGCCCTTCGAGAATCCGCGCTTGCGCAGGAACTCACTTCGATCATCGTCATTGCGGGCGACGATCTTTTCCCGCGCCGCCTTGATGCCGTTGACAAAGGGCATTGGCGAGGAATTGGCGAAGCGGGTGAGCGCCGGCGCCGCTTCGTGGGCGAAGCGCGAGGCGGCGTATTTGGAGTGCCGGATGGTGATCTCCTCAAAGTCCTCGACGCCCCACAGATTGCGGTTCTGGCAGACGGCGCGGAGGTAGAAGCTCGCGATGCCCAGCGTCTTGGCGCCGACCTCGGAGTTCCAGCAGTAGAAGCCGCGGAAATAGAGATCGGGCGAGCCGTCCGGCAGCTGTCCGGCCTCGATCGGGTTGAGGTCGTCCACTAGGAACAGGAAGACGTCGCGGTCCGAGGCGTAGAGCGTCGTCGTGTCCTGGGTGATGTCGACGGACGGGTTGTAGACCCCGGTGGACCAGTCGAGCACGCCCGGCACTTTCCAGCGCGTGTCGCCAGTCCCATTGCCGGCGATGCGCTGCACGGCGGCGACCAACTCGTGGTCGAAGATGCGGCCATAGTCCGGCCCGGTCACGGCGCGCAACTCGACGCGGCCATCCTCGATCTCGAGCGTCTTGACCTGCTCGGCGCGGTGCGTGGTCAGACCGTATTGCAGGTTGATGCCAGCGAGCGGGGCGGGAAGTTGGCGCAAATAAGCGGCCGGGGCGCCGACCAGGCTGGCGAGCTGGCCAAAGCTCCAATGCGTTGGAGCGATCGGCGCCTCGGCCTCCGGTAGTATTAGCGTCAGGCGCTCGGCGTCGCCGCGGCTGGCGTCAACCCGGATCGCGGCGCTCTCCACCGTCCGGGTCCGGCTGCGTTCGGTCCGGCCGCGCACGGACGCAAAGAGCTCCGACAAGGAGAGATAGCGCTCGTCCGCCGGTCGGCTGAACCACTCCGACGATACGCGGCCGACGCGCTCGCCGCGGCTCACGTCCACCTTGTAGCCGCCGTTACGGCCGCGAGCGGCGTCCAGAACTTCCATCTGGGTCATGGGATATCTCCATGACGGGCGCCGGAGGCCTCTCCTCCAGCCTTTAACCCGTCACAGAAACCCGTCGGCACTCTTCCTCTATAGGCGGCCTTCGGGAGGCTGGGTGGCTTATGTACGCGCCTTGAACACCGCAGCGCCCCCTAGGAACAACGAGCTTGGCGGACGTGCCTAGCCACGTTGGGGCGCACGATGGTCCGACACGCGTTGGCGCGGAGGTCGCCGCTTATCAGCAAAATTCCGCCGGTTAAGACGGCAATTAATCTCGGATTGGTCGGCGCTGCCGGCGCGCAGGTCCCGATAATTGTACCCTGCATCCACGCTTCGAGCATCTCGAACCTCTCGCTGGTGCACAATTTTTTCGAATGATCTCTCCAGGGCTAGCTGAAGAATCGCGACTATGCTATCCTCCGCAGATAGTAGTCGATGTCGTCGGCACCCCAAGATGTGGGGTTTGCGAACGCGCTGACTAGCAGGTGAGCAACATTTGGGGGCACAGTTATCTATGCAGACGGCCGCCGTAATTGGAACCCAGGCTGTCCCAGTGGCGCGTTCGAACTTGTCGATCGTCACCATCTGCACTAAACAAAAGCGGTTCAAGCCATCGCCCGCGGGCACTCCGGCGGCGCTTACCGCCGCCACCCAGGCAGACCTAGCGGCCCAATGGATAGCCGTGACGCAATCCCTGCCTCGCACGACGGTTGCCGCCAACCTCTACGCCGGACGCGCTTTCGGCCTTGCCCGAGACGCCGCGATGGTAACCGCCGCTCCGCTCTTCATTCTCTCAGCAGGCCTCGGCCTAGTGGCGTCCGACACGCCTGTTCCCGCCTATGGGTTGACGGTCTCGCGCAGCGGCGCGGAGTCCATTTGGAGCAAAGTCATCGGGCCGTTCGACGCGAGTCGGTGGTTCGCCGCGCTCACTAAAGGCCCCCACGCCGTCGGATGGGATAAGGTGTTCTCGCCGGGTTCGGGTCGCGTGCTGATCGCCCTGACCCGGCCCTATGCTGTGATGATCGCGCCGACGCTCGCAAGCCTGCCGCATGACGACTTAAAGCGGCTTCGCATATTCGGTGCCGGCCTCTCGACGCTCCTACCTCCGACTGTGCGCGAGGCCGTAGCCCCCTATGATGATCGTCTGGACACCATGATGCCGGGCACGCGGTCCGACTTCGCTCAGCGCGCCCTGCTACATTTCGCGCAGCACATCGCAGTCGTTGCTCGCGATCAAAAGGGCGACGCCGAGGCGGTCAAATGCGCGCTCGCGCCGGTCCGCGCACCTTTGCGGCCGACCCGCCGGAGTGGGTCGGACGCTGACATCCTAACCTTGATCAAAGCTCGCCTAGCGCCGGGCGCGAGCGCGAGTCGATTGCTGCGTCAACTCCGGGACGAAGACTACATCGCCTGCGAACAGGGCCGTTTCACTGAGTTGTTTCGCCAGGCAAAAGCCGAGGACTGCGCGTCATGACCCGCCCAAAGAAGACCGGGGAGCCTATTCTGGCGGTGCGCGCCGTTCGGACGTTCCAGGCCGAGAAGGCCGTCTACGCCTTCTTCCTCGCCGGCGCGGACTTACTGAGGATCGCAGACCTCTCACGGGTGCATCGCGATGCCGAGGGCTCGCTCCATGGGTTTCAACGGAAGGGCATCAGGAGCCACGTCCAGGCAATCACCGACTATCTTAACCACGGCCCGGCCCTCTTCCCGAATTCCATCATCCTGGCCATCTCGCCGCGTGCACGATTCACCGCAGCACGGGGTGAGCGGCCGGAAGGCGACTTGCGTGTGGCGGAGGCCGGTACTCTACGCATCCCCGTGCCAGTGGATGGAACGCGTGCCGCCTGGATCGTCGATGGTCAGCAGAGATCACTCGCTCTATCCCAAGCCAAGGATAAGGCCTTTCCCGTCCCCGTGGTTGCGTTCGCTTCGGAAGATCTTTCCGTCCACCGGGAACAGTTCATCCTGGTAAACAAGGCCAAGCCACTTGATCCGCGCCTGATCAATGAATTGCTGCCTGAGGTCGACGCGTACTTCCCGCGCGACCTCGCAGCGCGAAAGATCCCGAGCCTGTTGGTGCATCGGCTTCAGACGGCGGCGGATTCGCCATTGCAAGGCCTGATCCGGCGGGTGTCGGAGGAAGAGAACACAGCGGTCATCATCGACTCCGCGCTGATCAAGGGGATTCGCCAAAGCATCGCCAGTGGGTTGGGCGCTTTGGGACCGCTCAGGGCCAGCGGTTCGCAACCGGCCGATGTCGATGGCATGTATCGAGTGCTCACCGCGTTTTGGTCCGCCGCTCGAGACGCCTTCCCGGAGGCGTGGGGTCGACCTGCGACTGAGAGCCGGTTGATGCATTCGGCGGGCATCGAAGCCATGAGCCTGCTTATGGACAGAGTGATGTCGCGGGCTGCGCCGGGTGTCGATCTCTACACCCACGCCTATGAGGCTCTTAGTCGTGTAGCCCCGCACTGCCATTGGACCTCGGGTCGGTGGGCGGAACTGCAACGTGATTGGAACGAAATCCAGAACGTTGCCCGCGACATCAAGATGCTGTCGAGCCACCTCGCTCGTCTCGACCACCTCTACGCCTTCGCCAAGGTGGCTTCGTGAGATTCATCTTCGCCGACAGCTTGGATACGATCGACCCGGCATACGACTTTGTCGCTGACCGCAACGGCGCAGGCCGCACGGTCCACCGAGACGATCAATATCCTCACGAATTTCTCGACCAGGCGCCCTACGATGGCATCCTAGTGTCGCGCGGGATCGTCGGTGACGCTCGCCACCCGGGAAAGTATTCCGAGGCGCAGTTGATGCGGTTTCGGCGCGAGGGCGCCCGCCGGTTCCTGCGTTACCCGCTTGAGCGGTTCCCGGATAGCGTGGTGATGGGAGACTGCGGGGCGTTCACTTACCGCAACCTACCCGAACCGCCGTATAGAGCCAGGGACACAGTAGAATTCTACGCGGACGGTGGCTTCTCCCATGGCTGTGCGCCTGACCACCTGATCTTCGATTTCGACGACGTGGGTGTCGAGCGGGCGCTGACCGATGTCCCCGAAGACATTCGCAAGCGGTACGAGATCACTCTTCAAAACGGCGTGGAGTTTTTCGCCGAGGCCGCACGGCTGGGGCCTGGCTTCACCCCGATGGGGGTCATCCAGGGCTGGTCGACCCGGAGTATGGCGGACGCCGCCCGCCAACTCGCCGCAATGGGCTTCAACTACCTGGCCATCGGCGGAACCGTCCCGCTGAAGATCAATCAGATCCGGCGGGTCCTGGCGGCTGTGCGGGACGCCCTGCCGAACACGGTGCGGCTCCACCTGCTCGGCTTTGGGAAGATCGAAGAGCTTCGATCTTTGGAGGACTTTGGCGTCACTAGCTTCGACACGACATCACCGCTTTTGCGGGCCTTCAAGGACGCACGCAAAAACTACTGGGCGCGGACCGCAGACGGCGATCTGTCCTACTACACGGCTATTCGCATTCCCCAAGCCACCGAGAATAACAAGCTCAAGCATAAGGCGCTTGAGGGCAGCTTGAATCAAGAGGCGGCGCGCCACCTCGAAGACGCCGCGCTCAAATGCGTGAGGGCCTATGCAACGGGCGAGGCCACCCTCGATCAGAGTCTGGATGCCATCATGGCCTACTGGGCCGCGCTCAACTGGGACGAAGAAAACTCGCCCAGTCGCCGTGCCGACGCGGCGGCGCGACAGCGCCAAGTCTATTCCGAGACCCTGGCCGACCGACCATGGGAGCATTGCGGGTGCCGCGTCTGTCGGGAGGGCGGTGTCGAAGTGCTGATCTTCCGGACCTCGAACCGCAACAAGCGGCGCGGCATGCACAACCTCCATGTCTTCCACACGCACGTCAACGAATTTCGGCAGGAAACCGTATGAGCGAGACCCACCTTTCATTCGACGCCCTGGTCCCGGCGCAAAGCCGCAATATGACCGTCTTCACCTTCGTGGCGAAGGCGGCAGACATCGCTCGATTCGCCCGAATCGAGCGCGCCGGGCGTGCTGCCGACGGTATGCTGCAGGGTTTCCAGCGTCCGCAGATCGCCGCCCACATCCGGGAGATCCGCGACTATCTCGAGAAACCTAACGCAATTCTACCTAATCCGATCGTTGTGGCCTTCCTGGGCAAGGCCGAACTCGAACCGTCTCGTAAGGCGAAGGAATCGCGGCGCCTGAAGATCGACATCAGCGATGGGCCGCCCGGCTGGATCGTCGATGGACAGCAGCGATTCACGGCACTGTCGGAGCTCTACGGAAGGGAGTTCGAAGTACTGGTCTCCGGGTTCCTCTGTGAGTCGGAGGAGGAGTTGCAGAAGCAGTTCATCCTAATCAACAATACTCGCCCCCTGCCAAAGGCACTAATCTATGAATTGCTGCCGCAGGTCGCCGACCTGCCACCGCGGATGTCAAGTAGATCTCAGGCCGCGCTGCTCACCGAAGCCCTTAACTATCGCGCGGGCTCAGCGCTCAAGGGCCTGATTAAACAGCAGACGAACCCGAAGGGCGTGATTCGCGATACAGTCCTCCAACGGGTCATTATGAACTCGCTAAGCGACGGCGCCTTGCGTCTCTACGCCGGTGACGACGCGCTTCTGCTGAGCAAAGGCGTCGAACTGATCAGCGAATATTGGCACGCTGTGCAGACGGTTTTCGCCACTGATTGGGATGGGAAGACTCCCAAAGACTCCCGGCTCATTCATGGGACCGGCATCATCGCCCTGGGCTATGTGATGGACTACCTTAACGCCGTCACCGGTGCCGAGGCTCGCGACGAGTTCGCTCGCGGACTGCGTCCGCTGAAAGGCAAGACAGCTTGGTCCTCCGGCGAGTGGCACTTCGGCGAAGAGCGCCGGCGGTGGAACGGCTTGCAGAACGTCCCCGCAGACGTCCGCCAATTATCCTTCTATCTCCTGGACGTCATCAAGGCGGCACTCGCCGAACAAGCGCGGGCAGCCTAACGATGGTCGCATACGCCGTTAAAGAGATTTTCTACACGCTGCAAGGCGAGGGCCGGCATGCGGGCCGCGCCGCCGTCTTCTGTCGCTTCGCAGGCTGTAATCTCTGGAGCGGCCGCGAGCAAGATCGAGGAACAGCGACCTGTCGCTTCTGCGACACGGACTTCGTTGGCGTTGATGGTCAGGGTGGCGGGCGTTTCCAGGACGCTGCCGCCCTCGCTCAGGCGATCTCCGACGCCTGGATCGGCCGGGGAGGCCGCCGCCTCGTTGTATTAACCGGCGGCGAACCTCTGTTGCAGGTCGACGAATTACTCATCGAGCGCCTACACGCCATGGACTTCGAGGTGGCAGTGGAAACGAACGGCACCGTCCCCGCGCCGGCTGGACTCGATTGGATTGCGGTCAGCCCAAAGGGGAACGCGAAACTCCAAATCCTGCAGGGGAATGAACTCAAGCTGGTTTATCCCCAACCCGAGGCACTGCCGGACCGTTTCGAGGAGTTGGCATTTGCTCACCACCTCCTCCAACCCATGGACGGGCCCGACCTTGCGGCCAACACAGCCGCTGCCGTGGCTTACTGTCTGGCTAACCCGCGTTGGCGGCTCTCCCTACAATCACACAAAGTTCTGGGGATTCCCTGATGTTCGAACTCAGCAAGGAATTTCGATTCGACGCGGCCCACACGCTAGAACGCGTGATCGACACAGAGCCGAGCCGCCGAATTCATGGCCATTCCTACCGAGCCGAGGTAGTGATTCGGGGTCGCCCAGATCCTCAGACCGGGATGATCATGGACCTTGGGCTCTTCGAGCGTGCGCTGGAATCTGCTCGGGAGGGCCTCGATCATCGGTTCCTCGACGAACTCCATGACCTTGGTCCCTCGACGATGGAAAATCTATCGGCCTGGATCTGGCGCAAGGTCGAACCCGTCTGTCCCGACCTCTGGCGCGTTACCGTGCGTCGCGACAGTGATCAGGGCGCATGCAGCTATTTCGGCCGGGAGGGTCAAGGGGTATGAGCGATGGCGGCGCGCTGGTTTTGTTTTCTGGCGGCCAGGACTCGGCGACCTGTCTCGCCTGGGCGCTGAGCCGTTTCGATCGAGTGGAAACGATCGGGTTCGACTACGGCCAACGTCATCGGATCGAGTTGGACGTGAGAACCCGTTTCCTGGGCGAGATCCGGACGGCATTTCCTCAATGGGGCCAACGCCTGGGAAACGATCATCTGCTCGACCTGTCATCGCTTGGCCGGATCAGCGACACCGCGTTGACGACCGGCGCCACCATCGCCTTCGCCAAGAGTGGACTGCCGAACACCTTCGTGCCAGGTCGCAACTTGTTGTTCCTGACCTACGCCGGCGCAATCGCCTACCGTCGCGAGATTAAGCACCTCGTGACCGGGGTCTGCGAGACAGACTATTCCGGCTATCCGGACTGCCGCGACGACACCATCAAGGTCGTCCAGGTGGCGCTCAACCTGGGAATGGACAAGCGCTTCGTAATACACACGCCGCTCATGTTGATTGACAAGGCGGCAACCTGGTCTCTTGCGACCCAATTGGGCGGGCTACCCCTGGTCGAGTTGATCGTCGAGCACTCGCACACCTGTTACGAAGGTGATCGGACCCAGCGGCACGCATGGGGATATGGTTGCGGCGCCTGCCCAGCCTGCAATCTTCGCG
This sequence comes from Acidisphaera rubrifaciens HS-AP3, assembly GCF_000964365.1. GTDB lineage: Bacteria > Pseudomonadota > Alphaproteobacteria > Acetobacterales > Acetobacteraceae > Acidisphaera > Acidisphaera rubrifaciens. Next base: position 32,480 of record NZ_BANB01000009.1, read on the forward strand.
CCCAAGGTTACGCAATTTGGGCATCAGACGCCTAGCAACTTCCCTTCAATTCCGTGCGGAAACGAGGTGTTTGTCGATTACTCGCACGACACCCGACGGCAGCGTGGCGCTTATGGACCTGATACAAAAGTGCGACGACGGCGATTTTCTCAAAATCGTGGCCGAAGCTGTCCTTTGCTGCCATATGGCAGTGCTGCCGCATGCACACCATGAGCACTCAACCCGCACGCGCACCCAAGGTCCAGCGATCGATGGACGCCAACATCATCAGAGGAGTGCCTTATCCAGAAGTCGAGTCGCGTCGCAGTCCGACCAGTTCTATAGCCGTCGGCGCGCTTCTGCCCCCGACCAGTCCTCAACAGCGCGGACGATGCTCGTTGCCCCTCGGCCGGTTGCGTATACAAGCGGTCGGGCGCCCCGACGCGACTTGATAAAGTCTGTCGCAGCATGTTTGGCAGATGCCCAGACAACCACTACAAGCTCTGCTCGAGCAACCATGGCGCCGAGAGCAGCGCTGCCACCATGGTCGTGGTTGAGTTCGACCGTGAGGTTTGGGATCGCCGCCTGAAGCAAAGCCTCCGCCTGCCGGGCGGCGGGTTCGGTGAGTGTATAAATGCCCACAACCTTGCCTTCCAGCGCAGCGCTGTTGAGGGCGGTCTCGGTCGGTGAGGGCGTGACGCCGAGGTCGATGCCCACCTCAGCAGCAAGCGCGGTCAGTGTCAGACGCTGACCTTCCGTAAGGCGCGGCCAGAGCGGGATAAGAACTGAGATTACGTCGATGCTGAATTCTTGCAGCCGGGTGGGGACGATAGGTGTGAAACTTCGCGCGATCTCTACGAGCTCGAGGGCGTCGTAGGCGGACGTGCGGCTCAGGCCTTCGCTAGCGATGGTCTGCGCGGCATCCAGGGCGTCACGGTACTCCGCGACGGACAGACCGCACTTTAGTGCACCGTCGAGCAGGCCCGCTGCCGAGCGGAGCGCTGTCTCACCGCGACGGGCGCTCAGTGCCATGCGGGTGAGGGTTGCGAGATAGACCGGGCAGAGGTCCCGGCGCGGCCACCGTGGGTCCGACTGCGCCCATTGCACCAGGTAAGGGATCGCTTGTCCAAAGCGTTCTTCGGCCAACCCATCGGGAATGAGTTCGATCTTGGCGGCTAGCGCGCGCGCGGCGCCGACATCAGTGTCCGCGTCGGGCAGTCGCCAGGTGGTCGCTCCGGCGGCGGCCGCCTCGGCAGAGGCGAAGTCGTCCCTGGATAGGGCGTCCACCCAGGTGGACCAGTCGAAGGGTGGTTCGTGATCGCCCGCTCGCTCCAGCACCTCCTGCCAAATCGCGCGGTTGGCAGGGCGGCGGAAGAGATCATGGCGCGAATCAGCGCTGAGAGCGTTGACGGCGTCGCGTAACGCCGCATCGGCCGCAGGGTCGCCTTCGGCGGGTAATCCCGCCACGGTTATCAGCGCCGCGCGCGCCACAGCTAGCGGATCGTTCGTCGGCTCCGCATCGCGAGGGGCTGTTGACTCTTGTGGGACCTCCTGTCGCAGCGGCGGCACAAGGATGGCGCGCAGCCACTCGACTGCCGGTCGAGAGGGATCGGGGGCGATGCCAAGGAGCAATCGCGCGTATTCCATCGCCGGATCGCTTCGCACCAGGTCGGGCGCGCGCTCGGCCGCCGCGTCGCTGTCGTAAACGGACGTCCAGTAGATGGCCTCGATTAGAATCTCGGCGGTGGCGGGCGCAGGCCCCGCCAGCGCCAGCGCTTCGAAGCGGTCGTGCCAACGGATAGCGCCCCAATCGCCTGCGACGGATAGGATCTGGACCTCGAGTTGGACGAGGTTGAGCGCCTCGAGGCGTGACTCTTCGCGCAGTACGGCGAGGATGCGCCAGGCCTCGGTGACGTCGCCGCCATTGAGAGCGTCTTGCAGCGCCGCGAGCAGACGCGAGGTCGGTTCAGGCCGGGCGATCGCAAGATCTGGAGCGCCCTCCAGGAGACTCGCTAACCGCACCAGGGCGCGTACCGCCACCGCCTCGCCTTGAGCATAGTTCCCGGGCTGAAGGCGCGCGGCTATCGTGATCCCAGCCCCAAGCAGTACTTGATCGACTCCGCGGGCGGGGTCGAGCGGCACGGGTGCGCCCTCGAAGTCGGTGAACGTAGGACCGGCAAACGCGAGAAGCAGAGGCTCTAGCTTTCGCCATTCGGCTGGCGTTCGGGCAGCCGCGTAAACTACGAGGTTGCCGCTTGGATCACGGACCGGAAACATCGCGCCCGGAAAGCGGGTCGACTGGAGGGTCGACGTCAAGCTGCGGGCACCCGCTGTGAGACTGTCCCAGTCGGCGGCTGCGGCGAGCGCCCCTAAATCGAGCGTTAGCCCCATTGAAGGCTCCCACTCCAGCGCTCCTGAAGGGCGAGTCGGCGTGACGCGGCGGCCTGTCTATCAACTCGAAGAAGGACGTGCTCGTCGCTCGCGGTTAGGCCACTCAGTGTTAGGTTCATGGAGCCACCGAAGATATAATCCTCGCCGACGACCGCTTTCTCGTGAGCGGCAGGGGCGATGGCGAGGCCCAGACGCCCATCCGTCTCCAATTGGAGATCCCGGAGGGAGCGGATGAAGAGGGCGTTGTGATCGACCTCACGGACGACGACACAGAGGCGGCCGCTTCGATTTGCCAGGGCTTTGATGACCTCGGTCAGGCGAATGGAGGCTGCCGGCCAGTCCGGGCGCACGGCGCTGAAGGCGCGGGCGGTGTTGTCAATAACCTCAACGTTGGAGATCCAAGCCGACAGAATCCAGAGCTCTGGACTGGGTCGCAGCAGTTCCGACAGTAACAGTGTTTGCAGGGTGTCGCGGATCGCCCGACTCTGCCACGGACCGCTGTAATCACGGCTCAGCATCAGACCTGTTCCCGCAGAATGAGACTGGCCCAAACCCGTGCATCGTCCTTTGCGATGCGCTCAACAACGGCATAGAGGCTAAGCGCACCGACATGAATCGGGGTCGCCTGAAGGCGAACCAGCGCCTCGCCCAGTCGCCGCTGCTCAGGGATGGGCGCAGATAGGGTAGCGGCGCCGTCGATTGCGAGGAGTTCGGTCAGCCGATTCCACCAATTATCCTCATCGAGCGGAACCGCTGCGCGTGCGCCCTCAAAGAGAAGGCTGCGAACCAGGGCTGGTTCACAGGGCAGGGGAGCCCGATAAGGGTTCCAACTGGTCAGGCTTTGGCGGTGGAGCGACGCGGCGCGCGGCCACAGCAGGCTCGCGAAGACCGCCGCCCGGGTCGCGGCATCTGTTGCATCCGTGAAGATCCCAGCCTGTAGGCCAAGTTCGTTGGCATCAATGTCGCCGACTGCGAGCACGGCAATCTCTCGGAGGTCGAACTCAAGGCCAAGGCCAACCTCCACATTTGTCCAGAACGACAGGAGCCGGCGGACGACAGCGTCATGCGCCACCCCGAGACCCGGCGCGAGCATCCGGGCGCTGAGGGAGACGACGAAGGCGCGGCTTGTCTCGACGCCGCAGCCCTCCAATTGCGACAGCAAACGCGCTCGTGCTGCGGCGCGCGGCCGGTGGTCAACCTCGGCGCGCACGCCGGCGACGGCGGCGGCCACGTCCGGATTTTCCGCTGCCAGACGGTAGGTTCGGGTCAGTGCGCTGGCCGCGACATCGAGATCGGAGGGCTCGAGAGCCGCTTCGATGCCGCGGAAGATAAGCCGCGGTTCGGCGGCGAAGCGGTCGGTGAGAGCCTGGAGCACACCAGCGCCGCCGACCGTGGATTCTGTCAGCCAAATGGTTGAGTGACCCGGCTGATGTTCGTCGTTGGCGATGTCGACGAGCAAGGCCTCGGCCGAGGCCTGTCGCGGTGTTGCAGCCACGGCTGCCGCCATTAGACCTTCGGCGAGCGTGCCCTGAAGGGCGCGCCGCATGTAGTCGCCGAGGCGGGGGCTCGTGTCGTCAAGCGCCTCCAGCAGGGCGGCGTGCAATCGAGCCCGGACGTTGTCCTTCGCCAGTTCGTCGCGCAGGCCAGCCTTTAGCCGTTCCAACCGATCACGGCGTGGACGCCCGCGGCCAGTCGGTCCGTGGGCGCCGCCACCGCTACCGCCGGCGTCATCTTCGTCCGATCCCGCGTTCGTGTGGGCGTCGCGTCGCTGAACGCCGAGGACGGCGTCTAGAGTGGCGGCATAGTCCGCAAACATGCCCGCCGCGGATACCGCATCGGCGGCCGCGACTAGGGGTTCATTCCGTTCGAGCGCGCGCCGAGCGCAGACCAGCAGGTGGATTTGACGTAGCCATGCTCGTGAGAAGACGTTCTGATCGCGGTCCAGCAGAGGGTCTTCGTTCACCAGACGCTTGTGCAGCGCTGCCCGAAGTCCGCGGCGGATGGTATCCTCGATAGGCGCAGCTTGCAGGTTATCGGGCGGAGGCAAGGTGAGGTGTAGCGCCAGGCCATCGGTCTCGAACTCGAAGCCCACGGCAGCCGTGGTGTCGTCCGCGTCACGGAAGTGAATGTCGACCACTTGCTGGACGCCAGCGGGACGGCGCAGGTCAGCGCGCGCGCCAGTGGCGAACCGTGTCACCTCCACGCTGGCCCGGAAGCGGTGCAGTTGGATATCCGCCCCCCGTACGAAGGTGCGCCAGGCGGTGCGCGCGGGCGTTGCGATTTCTACCGGCGCACCGCGCGCCGCAAAGGCGCTGGCCCACGTGAGCTGCGAATTGGAGGTGACTCCGATGACTTCGGGGCGGGCGCGGTCAAGGTGGATCCGCCAAGGGCGATGGACGTTGGCTTCAATGAATCCAGCCCCTCCCTCGCCACGCCGCACTCCCAGAGGCTGAGACGCCTCGGCGTAGGAGGCGATAGGGAGGTTCCAGTCCGTCACCCCCGCCGGGACTGCCGACCAATGCGATAGCCCGCCGTAGTCGTCGCCAAAACGTCGGGTGACGCGGCCGGGCGCGAGTTGCGCAAGTCCTTGTTGGAGCGGCATGGACTCCAGGGTATCTGGCTCGCCGTTCCGGCTCGGCGGTAGGACGATATCGAGTTCGGGCAGATTCAGATCGGAGAAGAGGGCTCTGGGCGCAAAGTCGGGAAGAGGGTGGTCGGGCGTGAAGCGATCGCGCTCATGACCTTGTGTCGGCCAGGCCAAGTTCCAGTTTCGGAACAGCCGGCGCAATAGCGTCGGCGCCACTTCCAAGAGGATCGACCGTGGCGCCTCCCACAGAAGGCGGTCGACGGTCAGCTCCTCTACGCGAAGGGCGTTGAGAAGGTGCTGGCGCAGCGCGCGGCGTTCCGGGCCATCCTCGCGAAGGATCTCGCCAAGCAAGCGCACAATGTGATCGCGCAACGCCTGATCGTCCCAGGTGGGTGACTTCGGCGCGGCGACCGTTCGCCAGACGCTGCCGGCCGGTGCCTGCCGCGGTTGATCAGCAAGCCAGTCTAGCAGCGAAAACACCGCCTGCATGCGAAGGACATATTCGTTGCGGACCGGTAGCGCCTGTGCCGCCAAAGTGGGATCGAAGAGGTGTTCAACGGCTTGGAAGAGCGACCGATCTCGCCCTTGGTCGGATAAGACAGTGACCGTAAGTGGACGCATCATGCGGTCCCGGCCTGCGCGGCCACGGCGCTGGAGGAAGGCGGCGTAGTCGCGCGGAGCTTTGTGCTGCAGGACAGCGCCCACGGTGCGGTCGTTGAAGCCAACCTCCAGGGCGGCTGTGGCCACGATGATGTCAGCGGCGACGTCGACCCCTGGATCGCGTGAGGTGGTGCGGCCGACACGCAGGCGATCGGCTAGATTTCGGCCCAAGGTCTCCGGTAGACGCCAGCGCTGACCATCAGCGTCGCGAAGCCGACGTTCCGCATCGGTTTCGGCCTGACCCGGCAAAATCTGGGCGCGCAGGACCGCTAGGGGCTGACGGCCGGGATCGGGGCGACCGAAGCGGTCGTAGGCCTCCGCATCCCGAAAGTCGTGGAAGAGGCGGTGGGTGACGTCGAGATCATCGGTGAAGGCAAAGATCCGACGGCCATAGCGTCCTTGGGACGGCGCAACTGAAGGATCCATGATCCTGCCCAGCAGCATGGCAGTCTGGATCGACGCTGACAGAACCGTGGTGCGCGCGGCCGGATCGCTACGCAGCACCACCTGATATTCCCGACCTTCCTCTTCTAACTCGTCCTCAAGCGGGACGACCTCCGTAACAGAGGCGACATCGACGCCGGTCAACTCAGCGAAGAAGCGCGCCGCGTCGCTCAGGGTCGCGGAGAGGCCAGCCCACGTGACCGGACCGCCGACGAGGTGGCGCCAACGGCGTAGGGTCAGCGCCGCCTGGGCGCCGGATACGCCCGTGTAGGTGTGAGCCTCATCGAGCAGCAAGAACTCCGGTCGTCGACCCGGCGGCGCGCGGACGCCGAATACCACTCGCGATGTTTGGTCGGAGAGCGAGCGGTTCAGCATCTCTGTAGTAGTAAAAAGAAAATCAGGCGGTTCACGGCGCTGTCGGTTGCGCGTGAGGACGAGGATCTCGGGGTTCGTCTCGTATCCGCAGTTGCGAAGGCAGACTAGGCGTTCCCGACCCGCCGCCAGGTCCTCGCGCGCCCAAATCATGTCCCCGCCGCACTCACATCGCAGGAAAGGGCAGATGAAACCTGCGCCGTTACGGGTGGCCTTCCACTTTCCACCGACGCTCTGCTCCGACGCTGCTTGGGGAGTATCGCCGAAATAAGGTCCTATGCGCATCGGCCGCCGACCGGCTGCCCGAAGGGCGGGCGAGACCGCTGAGGCGTTGCGCAGCGCTTCAGACAACTGGTCCTTTAGCAACTCGTTGCGTGGATAGATGGCGATCGCTTTGGTCCAGAAATCCCCAGGCTGGACGGACTCTGCCAGGCGAAGAAAGACCGGGAGGTAGAAGGCCAGGGTTTTCCCAGATCCCGTGCCGGCGCCGACAATGACACCAGCGTCGCGGTCGTTGGAGACCAGCAGTCTCTGAGCCGCACGCTTCTGGAACTGGGCGAGTCGAGTCGGCGATAGCGCGCGCCAAATATGTCGCTGCAAATCGGAGAGCGGGCCTAGTTCTTGCATAACGTCCGCCGCGTCAAGTTCACGCGCGGGATAACGACGCTTGCGAAGGTCGATCCGAAAGTCGGCCACCAAAGGTGGAGCGCCCTGCCAGGCCTCACCCGGAAAAGTCTGTCGAAGGCGTGCGAGCAAGCGGATCGTTTCGGCGAACCGCGAGCGATATCGTTCGCCGCCTCCGGGAGGATTGAACGCCTGAACCAGGCCCGCCTCCAGCAGCGCTTCGACCGCGTCCTCGGTGTCGGCGGCGAAGTGCGTCGTCGCGAGATCTAGAATCGTGTCGCGGGAAAGCGAGGCTGCGGCGTCGCCCCATCTTAGCGACAGGAGTTCCAGATCCTCGATGCTGTTCAGCAATTCGTCGTGGCGTCGATCCAGGACGGTCATCGGCGCGCCCGGACAGTGAACGAGGCCATGAGGTTCTGGGCTGTCAGCCACGTTTTCACCTCGTCGGTCAGGCTGTCGAGCGCGGCGCCTGTTTCGGATGTGGCACCGCGCAAGAAACGTGTCACAGCGGCAGGGATGTCATCCGCATCAAGAGCCTGCCAGGCGTCCTTGCAGGCCTTGGCTGCTCGCTCCACGGCGTCGAGGTCGGCGCTGTCCGTAGGAAGACGGTCGGCGAAGGCTTTCGCCGCGGCCTGCAGCGCGCGGAAGTGCTCGACACGCGTTTTGAGGGCCGGAATCTGCCCCAAGACCTGAACGAGATCGATGCCGACGTGGGGCAGACTTTCGTGGACGTGGCGCTTCCAGGCGATTCCATTGGCCTGCGCGATAGCGTTCGTGAAGCTTTTCAATGGGGTCAGGGTCTTGACGCCGACTTCGGCGGCAGTGACGGATGCTGGATCCGCAGCCGTCGAAGTCCTGATCTCGGAGAGGAAGACCACAAACCCGCTGGCCGGGGCGAGGTCGACATCGACCTCGATGTTACGCCCACGCAGCAACTGTAGCTGGCCAACGGACAGACGAAGGTTGGCCTGGGCCTCTTCGAGTTGTGTGGCTCGAGAACCGACCGCCTTCACCAAGGTCGTCGCCTTCTTTAGCGCGTTCAATTCTTTCGCGGCGTCGGCGAGCGCCTTCGATCTGTCGAGCACGTTCATCGCGCGCCTCCGAGCGAAGCTAGCTCTCGGTTTAAGCCATCGATAGCCGCATTGACTCGCTCCACATTGAGACTGAGTTCCTCAATGCCGGCTTCGGCCCGCTTACGCTCGACGTCTGCTTCGGCGGCGGTCACGAAGTCGTCCCAGACTCTGATGAGCCGGCTGGCGGAGGCGACCGCGTCGGCGCGGCCTTTGGCGTAGTGCAGCAGTTCAGACTGCGGCGGGTCGGCGGCTTCGATCGTCCGCACGGCACGCACCGCTGCGTCATACTGGAAGCTGCTGAATGACTGCAGGGCGTCTTCGAGCGCCTTGCTCGATACGGGAATGCCCGACGCCGTCGTGGCGGCGATGACGGCCCGCGCCGCAGTCAGCACCTCTTGTTTGCTGGCGCTACCGAAGGCCGCGTCGACGGCGGTCAGCCACTCCCGACGACCGTCTCGCTCGGCCGCCAGGGCCGGCTCCAGGTCTTGCTTGACCTGTTCGTAGACCGTGCCGACTTCGACGTAGAGATCCGGGCGCGGTTGGGGCGTCCGGGCGAGGCTCCACTTATCGCGCCGCAGTCGACGAGCCGCCTCACGGATAACGCGAGGATCAATAGCGCGGCCTATCCGGCCACCTTTCGAAGCCGAGATATGCGCTCGTACAAGGTCTTGCAGCTTTTCACGTCGCCTTGAGAGCCGGTCATAGAGGGTTCGCAGACGCGGCTCCGCATACGGGCAATCGGCAGGCATCGGCAGGAACATTGCCTCGATCAGCGCTTCATCGTTGCTTTGGTTTGCCGAGATGACACCACCAAGTGCGGCGCCGATCAGTAGAAGTTCAGCGGCGCCGGCGATGGGGTTCCAGCGCGCATCGCCTCGCAAATTGCGCAGTTGGTTTGCCACCTCAAAGGCGCAACTCGAGACGAGTTCGCTCACGGCCGCCAGACCGACTAGACCATTGGACTGGCCCCAGTCGCTCGTCTTCTCAAACTTCAGGAGCGACTCCAACGCCAGCGCGGTGTTCGCGAAGCCCCCCGGATCCTGCTGGAAGGGCAGTTCGATCACGACCGGAGGTTTTGCTATCCCAGTCGTTCCCTGACGGGTGAACTGCACGCTCACATTTCGGAACGGTCGGGTACCCGTTGCGCCGGAGAAGGTTGCTTGATGGAGGCCAAGCACGTCCCAGTCGATGGCCCGTTCGATCAACGGGAACAGAGCCTGCCGAAGGCGGTGAGCCAAGCTCTGGTCGAGCCCCCCTCCGTCGACCCATCGCGAAAGTTGCGCGGCGTCCGGATCGGCGGCGGGGGCGGGTCGGACGATCGCCGTGCGATCGACTCCCCCCGTTGATGGCGCGGTCGGGGCTGGCGGCGGTGGGGGGGCCGCTGCCCCTGCGCCATTCAAAGCCGGAATTGGGGAGAGACCGAAGGCGCGCATGATCTCTGGCGATGCGCCCGAGAGTCGCCCCTCGTTCCACAGTTGAAAGAAGGTGAGGTAGCGCTCGAATCTCGCCCCGGCCGCATCCTGAAGACGTTGGCGATCGAGGTTCTCGATCTCGGCGCCCCCCATCTGCGTCAGAAAGCGCATTGTGGGGAATTGATCGCCGGCGAGAGCTGACGCTTCGTCGATCAAGACAGGCTTGAGAACTTTCTTCTGGAACTCACGCGGGTTGAATACCTCGCCATCGTCGGCGCGAGAGCGCCTCGCCAAAGTGACGAGTGCGCTTGCCGTGAATGGATAGAGTCCAACCGGATCGTCCGTCGCGCCGACGCTGCCGAAGGCCTCGAAGCAGTCCCCGCGAAAGGCGCAGTCCGCGCATGCGTTTGGCAGCACCCGCTCGGGCGTCGAGAACGCTTCGGCCAGACGAACTCCACCCACGCGCACCGCATTGAGATAACGTCCGGTAAAATGCGCCAGATCGGGACGAGGTGGCGACGTCTCCATATCGACCACCAAGTCCATTCGGCTTCGAACGGTGTCAGGGAGTCCGCGGAAACGACCGCTGGTGCAGGCCAAGGCCCACCGGACCCGGCAGAGTTTGTCTCCGCCTTGGACGACCAGGGCGGCCAGCATGGCGAGGTCATAGCCCTGCAGACGGGCGAATTCCTCAAAGAGGATGACGAGTTCCTTGCCCTCCTCCTTAAGGCGCTGACGGATCCTTCCCAGCAACGCGCCTAGTTGGTCGCCTGAGAAGTTCAGCGCCCGCGTGATCGCCGAGGGCAGGTTGCGATTTATGACCTCAAGAACTGGCGGGATCGTATTGGCGCTGTCGTATAGGAAGACCTCGATCGCCTCCCTCGCCGGGGCAGAGCAATTTTGAAGATTGATGCCGCTGAGCGGTAGGTTGTCCGCCTCGAAGAGGATCTCCTCTTCGACGCGCTTGCCCTCGCGGGACGAGAACAGCCGATCGACGAGTTCAGGAACAACCTCGCCGTCATTCAAGAATTTTTTAGTCCGCAGATAAGGATCACGGAGGAGGCTTGGCAGAGTGCGCAGAAGTTCCTGCTCAAGGTCGGCGGCGATCTTGGAGTCCGGCCTTATTGCGTCCTCCTCGACAGCCTGTGCGAGGCTGTCCAGCAGCGTTGACTTTTGGACGGCCGGTGTCGAAAGAGATGGCCCGGCACGGCGCAAATCGTCCAGGTACTGGGCCTGCTCGGCGGCCGGGAGGCGGGCGATGAGCTTCTCGAGGACGGCGCGGAGATTGGTTTCGAGACGCCGGATGGCAAGAACCTCGAACCCAGCGCGGCGCTCGATCTCTTGGCGCATGCGGTGGATGAGGTGTGACTTGCCGGCCCCGGCAGGGCCGAGCACCGCAAGTTGGAAGTGGTTCAATTGCGGCGCCAGGAAAGCGCCAACGATCTCGGTCGTCGACTGCTGACGAAGCGGCGCGTCCTCGCCAGCCCGCGTGAACAGGGGCGTCTCGGTGTCGACGGCCCAGAACACCGGATCGGCCACATGATCAGCATCAATGTTGATGACTTGGGTGACGAGATCCGGTTGCCAGCAGACGACCTGCTTCATGCGTTCACCTGTCGGCGGCTTACGTGCGTGACGCGCCCGTCGCCGAAAAGGCCCTCCGCCTCCACGACCTCGGCATCGTCAAAATATTGGAATTGTAGTTCGCCCCGCTGCTTGAGGCGCAGAAGCGCAAGAGAAAGCGACGCTGAGACCTTGCTGGGATTTGCAGTGTCGCCTGCGCGTGTGGCGACTTCGCGATGGACGCTCCCGCCGTCGAGAACAGGGCAGGTGCGTCCGAGGGCGGCGAGAAAAGCCGGCATGGTGATCTGCTGACCACGAAGTAGCACGTGATCAAGGCGTTGACTGACCGCCTCGGTCGGATCTGGTACAACGACCTCCGCTTTCACGATGTTCCAACGCGTGACGAAGCCAAGGGCGCGGGCCCAATACACGGCTTGCTGGACCCGGCTGTCATTGGTCATGCCGAAGGGCGGTGGGCTTCCCAGTTGGCTCTGCAGCCGGGTCGCAGTTCCAGAGCCCGTCCAGGGCAGCGGACTGCGCGGGTCCTGGCGTAACATCCAAGCAATTGCGCCAGCCACCCAGCCTTCTGTCGGGACCGAAGAGATAATTTGGTCCACCATTTGTCGACCGGCGAGTTCCAGGAAGCTGGAAGGGCCATCGACCCTCGCTAGCGCTACGCGTCCGCTCTCCTCCCGGAACAGTCCCATCTCGTGCCCCAGGGCGAGGCAATCCACCAAAGCGTTGTCCTCGCCCGCGTCTGTCTGGTCCTTGGCAAGGGAGGGGGGGCCTAAGAGATTGGCTAGGCGCTCACGTTCCTCTCCCTCGACCCCTGCTTCTCGAAGGATGCTGTAGAGCACTTCCATTCTTTGGGGCGTAGCGCCGACTGCGGTAATCGCCTTCACGTGGAGAGTCTTTCGAGAAGCGTGTCGAGGGTCATACTGACGCGGTTGTACCGATCTAGAAGGCCCTCACCAGGTCGGTCAGGATCAGCGGCTCCAGAGGGCAGAATCAAGATACGCGGGTCACGTCCCGGCGGCGAGAGCCGCCACGGCGTTTCACCAACGATCACGACCTCCGGGCCCGGCGGGAGACGTGATGTCGCCGATGTGGCGGAGCGGCTGAGGAAGACCGGGCGTGTCGCGAGGTCTGCCAGGCCGCGTTCAAAGACCGGAGGGGTGTCGCCGACCAGTCGGAAGACCCGCATACCGCCTTGGGTAAGCCCCGAAAGGGCGGCGGCCATGCGACGCGACGCGTATGCCCCGGTGGCTGTCGCGTCGAAGGTTACCACGAATTCGCCGTCACTCAGCAGGCCAGAGAGAGTCGACGAAAGGGCTGGTGCTGGCCAGACGGCCGCCGGTTCCAGCGGCAAAGCATCCATCTGTGCACGAGCAGGATCCGCGCGGCAGATTTGGCAGTTGCTGCAACCCTTCAGGATTCGGCTTGCACCGTAAAGTTCTTCAATCAGGCTTGCGGGACACTCGCCTCCGCGCAGATGCCGGACCATCAGGGCCAGGTTTCGCGAACGGGCCCTGGCGATCTGTCCGCGCACGGGCTCGACTTTTCTATCCCATATTTCTTCGAGCAGGTGCTGGTCATCGAGAATTTCGACCGTCTCGAACACACCGTCCTCGCTGCTCTCACCGCGGACACCGCCGACCATCCGGAGAAGGCCGCACCGTGCCATGAGGGTCAGCACTCGGGCGTTCCATTGCAGACTGCGCTCGCCTACAAGATCGATGTCATCGATCCCCGGGCCAGGGGCAACGTCGAGGCGGAGCTTGAACCGCTTGTCGCCGAGGTGTCGGGTCTGCGGATGCTCGAACATGGACCGCCACCGTTCGAGTCCTCTGCGCACCGTAATCACTCTCTCGCGGTTGAGGCCCCGGGCCAGTTTGACGTCGGAATGACTCGGTAAGAGCAGCGAGAGGGATGTGCGTCCGTCCCGCCCCCCCCGGCCTACCTCTTGGTAGAAACGGTCGAACGTCTCAGGCACGCAGCCATGCACGACCGCTCGGACTTGGGGGTAGTCGATTCCCAGGCCGAATGCTGACGTGGCGACGACGAGGTCGAGCTCACCCTTGCTCCATCGCTTGAGTGTGGCCGCGCGTTCGTTGTCCGGCGTGTCGCCATGGAAGGCGGCGAAACGGCTCAGTCCAAGTGCTGCGAACCGGTGGGCCCAAGCCACGGCATCCGCAACTTTGGTCACGTAGAGGATCATGGGCCGTGGAAGCCGCAGGATGGCCTCTTCGACCCGTAGGTTACGGCTTGTTGCGTCTGTTTGTGGCGCAACGACGTAGGCGGGTTCTGGCCGCACCTGCGCTGCTGAGAGAAGCTCGAGACGTTCGGGCCGTGCGAACAGAACCTCCAGGGTGTCGAGCGTCTCCGGAGTCAGGGTTGCTGAGAGCAGGAGTGTCCTGATCCTCGCCCCGGCTGGGCACGCGGCTAGGAGCTCGGCTCGGAGGCCCGCCAGACTTTGGAATTCGGGACGAAAGCCCGTGCCCCAAGCATCGACGAGGTGAGCCTCATCAAGGACTAAAGCTTTGAGGCGCCCGGCCTCGGCGAGCGAGATGAGGGTGCCGCGCAGGCTGCCGCATGCGGCCTCCGGTGCGCAGAACACTAGTCCGGTCTGCTGGGTCGAAAGGCGTTCGATGATGGCCGCGCGCCGCTCGGCATTGTCGCCGACATAGGCGAGGGGGTCTGTGCGCTCCGCGCGAACGTTGTTTTCGTGGTCGTACGCGAGCGCGACCGTGGGAACCACGACGAGTGTGACGCCTTCGTTCGCGGGGATCGGGGCCGAGGCGAACCCCACGGCGTCGATGGCGTGGAAAATGGCGCTCTTGCCTTCTCCTGTCGGCAGGTCAATGGCGAGCGTTCGACCCTCCGGTGTGAGCAGCGCGCTCCTGACGGCGGCGCGCTGGCCCACGGAGCGGTAAGTCGCATAGCCCAGTTGGGAGATGAAGGGATCAGGCGGCGGGCCGGCGGCCTCGAATCGGCGGGGTATCGATGCCGCTGCCAGACGATCGGGGTCCGGGTCGCTGTCGGCGAGCCAACCAGGCCGCCAAGGCCTGGCCCGCACCCGATCAGCACCGATCGGTTCCAGCCCTGCCAGAGCCAGCACTTCATCCGAGCAGGCCCTCTTTTTGGGGCGAGGTAGCCAAACAGCCTCGCCTCCCCCCTGTCGAGCGCCTTCTGCGAGCAGGGCATGTCGGACAAGTAACGCCAAGTCCAACGGACTGGCGCTCGGATCACCGATCGCCAGGCGGAGCCGTTCGGCTGCGATCTCCTCGAGTGAAAAGCTGTCTGCGTCTCGGCGTCCGCAAAGGGCTTCGCCCAAGGCTGTGAAGCCCGCTCCCTCGGCAAGCCGGGTCATCGGCGCGGCGCCTGCGGGACATAACCGGCCACGACGAAGGCGCCGATACAGTCGAGACGGAGCCGCGGGCGCTCGATCAGGTCGCGGACGATGTCGTCGAGGATTGCGTCGCGTGCGGCCGCTTCATCAGTATCGAAACCGCCCCTGAGGCGCCTGCGCGAGGCGCGTCGTTCCATTTCAAGCGCCGCGCGCCCGCTGGCGGCCGAGATGCGCTCGCGGAACAGTTCCGATCCCTCAAGAGATGCGGCGGCGCCAGCTGTGACGCTCGCGCAGAGATTCGCAAAGGATGTCTGGTCGATGACTTGGCGAAGCCATTCGGGGCGGCTGCCCAGATTGAAATCGCGAGAGCCGTCCACGGCGGCTTCTGGTCGATACGGGCGCTCGAGGAGTGCCAGCCAATCTGGATCGGTGATCGGTTGCAGGTCTGGCCCGACATGCTGGGTGAGCGTCCAAGGCTGTAGGAACCCCTCGGCTTGTCGGCGCAGGCCCTCGGCGTCCTCGCCCGACCGCAACAGGTTCGCAGGGGGCGTCGACGGCCCAACCACCCAGCAGAGCCGAAATGCCAGCCGCTCCTGTCCCGGGCCGCCTGCGCCGGGCTGCAGCCGCCAGGTTGCGAACGCGGCCCCGCGGTCGTCCCATTCTAGCAGTCGCTCAAGGGCGTCGATCAGTGCCGAGCCCGGGCGTAGGAGAGCGATCTTCGGACGCGCGACACTGAGCCGTCGCTTCCAGGTCAGGGGCCGGCCGAGGCCCGCGGAGAATTGGGCGCGCCACGGATGCTCCGGAAGCTGCGTGTTCGGTCCCCAATTCAGGGTGAGGATGTCCTTACCCTCACGGCGAACACGAAGTTGCAGTGTCGAGGTCAGGAGACCGTCAACGCGGGCTGCGAGGTCGTCCTCGTCCGCCTCGGCGTCTTCGAGCGTTTCTGCTAGGGCGCGCGCGGACTCCCGGGCCATCGCCAACTGATCCATGGCGTATTGCTCGTCCAGGCGTTCCCGGTGCTGCGCCACCAAGCCGGCTAACTGCTCTCGGAAATCCAGCAGCGCTTGCGGGCCCAGCAACCTGAGACGACGAACGTCCGCTTCGATCGCGTCCAGGACGAATTGGATATCGCCAACAGGGCGGTCGAAGATCCCAAATCCGTCGCGGAGTAGGTCACACCAAGCCGACCATGTCGTATCGCCGTCCGCTGCCGGCGCGACAACGACATGTTTGATCGGACCACGCGTGCGCCCGAATCGGTCCAGGCGTCCGATCCTCTGCTCAAGACGCCTGACAGAGGGCGGCAAATCCGCATGAAGGATCGCGTCGGCGAAATGAAGGTTGAGGCCCTCCTCACCGGCTGGGCCGAAGACCGCGATCGCCGCAGCGTCGCACATGGCGAAGTCGTCCGCGACGTCTTGGCCTGTCGCGGCATCGAACACTGACTCGACACCGAGGGCCCGAATTGCCGCGACGATCGCCTCGGCGAAATCCGAGTCTGAGGCGAAAACCACCAGCCTAGCCGGGCCGGACGTCGGTCGCAGGAACCGCAGATGGCGTTGCGCGACCTCCGCGACGAAGGCTGCCCGACGGATACGTGCGTCATCCCCAGCGGCCTCATCGATGGCCTGAAGGAGCGCGGCCTCGCTGGCAAAGATCGGACTGAGCGACGCGACCGGGGCGGCGGCGGTGCTGAGAATCTGCAGGAGGCATTGGTATCGCTGCGCCAGTTGGTCGGCGAGTTCGGGTTCCGACTGACTGACGAGGAGCGCCTCGGCTCGCCAATCCTCAAGTCCGAGAAGGGCCTGCTGCAGCGCCGGGTCCGCGTCTTCCTCGACGCGCAGGGTAGCGGGACCTCGCGGTTGAAACTCCCAGCCCTCCAAATCGGCCCGTCGATTTCGGATGAGGCGTTGGTGAATGCGGTAGGTGTCGGCAATGTGCTGACGCAGCTTCGAGCAGATCGTTACCCGTTCCGCGGCGTCTTCCGTCGTTTGGAACCTGTGTGCCAGATCCGCTATTACCGTATCGTCAGGGAAGAGCGACGTGGAGCCGGCGACGCGCTGTCGCAGGACGAACGCACTCGCGTCAGGGCGAAGACCGAGGAGCAAACGACCGTACTCTTGGCTTCTCGCGACATGTTCCGCGAAACGTTCCTCCGTCTCCGCCTCCCAGCGTTGCGGATCGAGCAGGCGCAGCAGGGCCAAAAACGCTACTTCGTGGCCTATGGGCGGCGTCGCGGATAGTAACAATAGCTTGGGAGATTCGTCGGCGAGGCGCTTCAGGTGCCTGAAGCCGTCCGATCCAGGTTCGATCCTGTGCGCTTCGTCGACGATCAGCAACGTCGCGGCGGCGATGTCCGCCGAGAGATCGCCATGGGGCAGCACTTGCACTCGGCCACCCCGGCCGGGCGTCAGGTCAAATCGGTTTAGGAGTTCGCGCTCCCACTGCCTCGTCAGCGCCGACGGCGTGAGGATCACCGCGGTTGCGCTAACATCATCGATGAGCGTCTGACGCAATACTGCGCAGGCCTCGATGGTCTTTCCAAGACCGACCTCGTCTGCGAGCAAATAGCGCTGCAAGGGGTCATGAAGAACCCGACGAACAGCGTCGAGTTGGTGCCCCACAATTTCCACCGACGCCGAGGCAAGACCGGTCAATCCCTGCCCAGCCGCCCGTAAGGCGATCAACGCCTCCCGCGCCGGCCACCTGGCGTCGAACCACCGCTGAGTCTCAGAAGCGCCAAGCGCGAGAACCTCCCCTGGCTCCCAGACGCCGGCCAGTGCGCGCACCCGCAGCGCCGCCTCGGGGACGTCGACGTCCTGCTTGTTGGGAAGGCGCACCTCGTAGGTGACCGACCCGTCGTCCTCCAGGAAGAAGTTGCGGACCCGGCCGATGCGCCAGCGCTCATCGCTCAGCCGGAAATAGACGCGCATTTGCGGAGAAAGGAAGGTGCGCTTAAGACGCCCCAAGGAAATCAGCGAGCGATCGGATCGTGTGGCTGAGTGAAAAAATTCCACCGCACCGTAGTCACCCTCGATAGAATGTAACAGGCCGATCTCACGTGCGTCGCCAAGAACTTCCACGAAGCGGCAAGGGGCGAGCGATAACGCCGGTTTGTGTCCATGCGTGTTAATGCCTACGGCCACCGGGCCCTCCGGCAGCAGAATGCATCGTCATCACCATGTCGCTTGGAAAATTCTAAAATGGCGCGACTAATATTCTTGAACGCCAAACTCACGATCTCGCCCCTAACGATGGAGTGAGACAGCAAGGCCGTGCAGCGACCGTCAGCCACCGTCTCCAGTTCACACAGACTTCTTCGCCCAGCGACTCTAACTGGCATGCCTCGGAGCAACTCGCTGGCATTTCAACGACTTTACCCGATACGTGGGACGAAGATAAAAAAACGCTCTAGAGGATGGTAACGGTGATCCGGCAGGCGTCGCAAGGTCGATACGACCGCTCGGGCAACCGCGCCACGTGGGAGACAAATGCTTCCCCGCTGCCTAGGCCTAGACTCCGGACTCAAAAGCATGGTTGCGACGGGAGCGTCGACTGGTGCGAAGTTTCTGGCGAGCCTGAAGTTGACTCGGTTCGGAGGAGCCAGTCAGGTTTTCCCCGAAAGGTCAGCCTGTGCCGAAGACACACGCCCCCTATGCGCCCGAACTCCGCCGCAAGATGGTCGAACTGGTGCACTCGGGCCGCGGCCCCTATCATATAGCGGCAGAGCGGGTGGGATAATGGCTGTAGTCGGTTAATGGAAGTCGGGGGGCAACGGGCTACAATTGGCGGTGGGTTTCGGACGCGAATTGCCGGTCTTGAGTTATGATGGACAAATGCAATGGGTCGGTTTGGAGCACGAGCCATGAGACGTCCCTTCACAGCCATCGTTCGGGAGGGCCGGTTTCCGGGCGCTTGCATCACTGGTGGCACTACCGGCTTTTGCACGAGCGGCGCTCAAATCGCCGGCGTGCCATGGCCCCAGTGTGTGCGGGGTTTCGTCGGAACTAGGATCTTGGCCAAGCCTACCGGACCCGATCGCCCGCCACAGCCCGCCGCCCGCTGCTTCCCCAGTGCTTCCCCGACAATGGCTCGGAGGCCGGGGAAGCAAAAAGCGGCCCCGAGGGACCGCTCTAAATCGCTGATTTCGTTGAGAAAATCTGGAGCGGGCGAAGGGATTCGAACCCTCGACCC
>NZ_BANB01000008.1 GCF_000964365.1 Acidisphaera rubrifaciens HS-AP3
CAGGGCGGCACCAGCCGCTCGCCGCTGGCATGACCGTTGTCCTCGGGCCGCACGGGCCGGGCCTCGGCCGGCACGACGCCGCGCCGCGCGATCCATGCGGCGCGGACGGGATCGAGGCCGGCGGACAGGTCGATGGTCGCCGTCGGATCGGTGTACGGACCGGACGTGTCATAGAGCCGCAGCGGCGCCTCGCCGCAGGACGGGTCGAGCGCGATTTCCTTGAACGGCACGCGCAGGTCGGCGCGGCCTTCCGGGCTGAGGTAGACTTTGCGCGACCCGGTGACGGGGCCGGTGGTGACGACGCTCGGCTTTTGCTGGTGCGTCATATGACACGCCCTCCTGCGTTTGGGCGGAGGGACGGAGACCAATGGCGCTGCTTGCCGCTGTGTTCCGTCCCTACGCCGGCATGACCCGGATCAGGTTCAGCAGGGTCACCGCGCTGCCATGCCTGTTGCCAGACATCGATTGCGGACTCTCAGCCCCATGTCGGGGCTCCCCTCGGATGACCGCACATTCGGCGCGGATGCCGCCCGCGTCAACCGGGGCGACTCCCAGCAGACAAAGAAAAACCCCGAGCCTGGGGGGTCCAGGGCTCGGGGCTTGGCGAATGTCGGCTTGCGGCGGCCGTGCCGCCGGCCGCCGGTC
>NZ_BANB01000007.1 GCF_000964365.1 Acidisphaera rubrifaciens HS-AP3
CTGGGCGCCGCGCAGGAGGTGCGGGCGCTGGTCGCGACGGCGGTGCTGTTCGGCCTCGGCCGTATCCTCGCCCCCGGATCGGTCACGGCGGCGGGGCTGCTGGCGATCGTGCCGTTCATGGCGATCCTGGGCGTCGCCGCGATCGGGCAGCATCTGGTGATCCAGCAACGCGGGCTCGATCTGTCGGTCGCGGGCGCGATCTCGCTGGCGGCGGTGCTGGTCACCGCGCTGCCGCCGACCGGCAGCGGGGCGGCGGCGACGGCACTGTACGTGCTGCTCGCGCTCGCGGCGGGCGTCGCGGGCGGGCTGGTCAACGGCGCGCTGGTGGCGTGGCTGCGGGTGCCGGCGCTGGTCACCACGATCGGGATGAACGCGGTGCTGCTGGGTATCACCCTGCTGATCTCCGGCGGCACGCCGCGCGCGGTGCCGGCGGGCCTGGGCCGCATCGCGCTGGCGCGCAGCCTCGGCATCCCGAACACGGTGTGGCTGCTGCTGCTGTTCGCGGCGGTGGCGACGCTGGTGATCGACCGCATGCCGGCGGGGCGGCGCTTCGTCGCGGTGGGGATGAACGCGGCGGCGGCGCGCGCGATCGCGATCCCCGTCGCGCGCTACCGGCTGATGACCTATGCGCTCGCCGGACTGTGCTATGCGACGGCGGGCGTGATGCTGGCCGGGTTCCTCAATATCCCCAGCCTGATGGCCGGCAACAGCTACATCCTGGCGAGCGTGGCGGCGGTGGTGGTCGGCGGCAACGCGATCGGCGGCGGCGCGCGGGCGAGCGTGCCGGCCACGGTGATCGGCGCGGTGTTCCTGACGTATCTGGGGCAGCTTGTGCTCTCGCTCGGTTTCGAGCGGTCGATGCAGGACATCGTGGAGGCGGCGATCGTGATCGCGGGCGTCGGGCTGCCGACGCTGACGCAGTGGCGACGTTGAGCAGGCTCGCCCAAATGGACGCGCAACGGGACGCGGTGCCAGAGGCCGCGCGGGAGGCCGGGGCGGCGCCGGCGCTGCGGCTGCGCGGCATCTGCCGGTCGTTCGGGCCGGTGATGGCGCTGCGGCCGATCGACCTCGACATCCTGCCGGGCGAGGTCCACGCCATCGTGGGCGAGAACGGCGCCGGCAAATCGACGTTGATCGCCATCGCGGCGGGCGTGCTGGCGCCGGACCGGGGCGAACTGATCTGCGGCGACACGCCGATCCGCGCGCCGACGCCGGCGGCGATGCGCGCGCACGGCGTGGCGGTCGCGTTCCAGCACCCTGCCCTCGCCCCCGATCTGACGGTGCTGGAGAACATGGCGCTGGCGGCGCCACGTCTGGCGCGCGACGCGGCGGCGGCGGCGGCGCTGATCGCGCGCGTGGCGCTGCCGCATCTGCGCCCGCCGACCGGGCGGCGCGTCGCGGAGCTGTCGATCGCGCAGCGCCACGTGGTGGAGATCGCGCTGGCGCTGGCGACGGCGCCGCGCGTGCTGTTCCTCGACGAGCCGACCGAGCCGTTCCAGCAGGCGGACGTGGCGCAGCTGTTCGCGCTGGTGCGCGCGCTGCGGGCCGAGGGGGTGGCGATCGTCTATGTGTCGCACCGGCTGCACGAGGTCGCGCAGATCGCCGACCGCGTGACCGTGCTGCGCGACGGGGCGCGCGTGGACACGCGCCCGGCCGGCGCGATCACGCAGGACGAGATCGTGACGCTGATCGCCGGGCGACCGATGGCGCAGATGTTTCCGCCGAAACCGCCAGGGGCAGCCGCAGGGGCAGCGGCGGGGGCAGCGGCGGGGGAAGCGGTGCTGACGGTGGACGGCCTCGGCGGCGCCGGCTTCCGCGACGTGCGCCTCGCGGCCCGGGCGGGCGAGATCGTCGGGCTGGCCGGCGTCGAGGGACAGGGGCAGCGCGCCTTCCT
>NZ_BANB01000006.1 GCF_000964365.1 Acidisphaera rubrifaciens HS-AP3
GGACGCCCGGGACGGAGCGGCCGGACCGGCGGAGGCTGCGGCACGTGCCGATGAGCGCCGCGCCGGGTGGATGGCCGCGGCGCAGGCCGGCGACGGCGCCGCCTATGCCGCGCTCCTGCGCGACTGCCTGCCCCTGGTGCGCAGCGTCGTCCGGCGTCAGGGGGTTCCGCCCGACGCGGTGGAGGATGCCGTTCAGGATGTGCTGCTGACCTTGCATCGGGTGCGCCATACCTACGACCCAGCCCGTTCGTTCGACGCCTGGATCGCCGGCATCGCGCGCCACCGGGCGATCGATCTGCTGCGCCGCAGCGGCACGCGCGGGCGCCGCGAGGCGCCGGCGGGGGACGACTACGAGGCCCATCCCGACGGCGGCGACGCGCCCGACACGCGGCTGGTGCGCAGCGAGATCGCCGCGCGCGTGCGGGCGGCCGTCGCGCGCCTGCCGGATGGCCAGCGCGAGGCGGTCGAGCATCTTGCCCTGTCCGAACTCTCGTTGACGGAGGCCGCGGCCGCGGCGAACAAGACGAAGGTGGCGTTGAAGGTCAGCCTGCATCGCGGTCTGCGCTCGCTGCGCCGGCTGCTGGCCGAGGACGGGACCGATGGCTGACGTGATCCCGAACGACCGCCTGATCGACGCGCTCGCCGCAGACCTGCCGCCGGTCCGCCGGCTGTGGCCGCCGTTCGTGCGGGCGACGGGCTTCCTCGCCGTGGTGCTGGCGATCGGCACGCTGCTCGCCTGCCTCGTGCCGCTGGAGCCGATCGCCCGGCGCCTTCTGGGCGCACCCGACCTGATGCTGGCCGCGATCGGCTCGACGGCGACGGCGGTGCTGGCGACCCTCGCGGCCTTCGCGATCAGCCTGCCGGACCGGAGCCGGGCCTGGGCGCTGCTGCCGCTGCCGGCGGCGGCGCTGTGGATCGGGGCGAGCGGTCTCGGCTGCCTGCGCACGGTGCTTGCGCCCGCGTCGCACGTGCCCGAGGCGGCGGAGACGATCGCATGCCTGCGCTTCATCCTCGGCATGTCCCTGCCGCTCTCGGCGCTGCTGATCGTGATGCTGCGGCGGGCGGCCCCGTTGCGGCCGCGACTGACGGCGATGATGGGCGGCCTCGCGGTCGCCTCGGCGGCGGCGAGCCTGTTGTGGTTCGTGCACCCGTTCGACGCCTCGGCCACGGATCTGTGTGTCCACATCGTCGCGGTCGGCATCGTGGTCGGTCTCAACGAGGCGTTCGGCGGCCGGCTGCTCGGGCGCTGATCCGGCTACCCGCCCGGCGGCGGGCGCTGGTAACGTCCACGCATGAACCCGCTGATCCCCGGCCCCACCTCGCGCATCTATTTCTCGCAGCGTCTGCGGCTGCATTACGTCGACTGGGGCAATCCCGACGCGCCGCCGCTGCTGCTGCTGCATGGCGGGCGCGACCATTGCCGCAACTGGGACTGGGTGGCCGAGGCACTGCGCGGCGACTGGCATATCGTCGCACCCGATCTGCGCGGCCACGGCGACAGCGCCTGGTCACCGGACGGCAACTATGCCGTCTCCGCCTTTGTCTATGATCTCGCGCAACTGATACATCAGCAGAAGCTCGCGCCTCTCACCATCATCGCGCATTCGCTCGGCGCGCATATCGCGCTGCGCTATGCCGGCCTCTATCCGGACCATGTGCGCAGGCTCGTCGCCATCGAGGGTGTCTGGCCGCCGCCGGCCCGCGCGCATGACGGCGCGGAGGCCGATATCGGGGCGCATCTGCGGGCCTGGATCGACCGCACGCGCGGTCTCGCCGGCCGCCTGCCGCGCCGTTACGCGTCGATCGAGGATGCCTTTCGACGCATGCAGGAGGAGAACAAACATCTATCGCCGGCGCAAGCGCTGTATCTGACGCAGCATGGCGTTAATCAGAACGAAGACGGCAGTTTCAGTTGGAAATTCGACAATTACGTCCGTGCCTTCGCGCCGCATGACGTGACCATGGCGGAACTGGAAGCATTGTGGCGGGCAATTACCTGCCCTATCATGCACGTATATGGCGAAGAGACGCGCCTGCCGGACCCGGCGGCCAAGGGGTGGTTGCCGCTGTTCCGCGACGCGGAACTCCTGCGCGTGCCGCATGCCGGCCATTGGGTGCATCATGACCAGCTCGACGTATTCATCGCCGCGGTGCGACGGTTCATCGGCGGGAGCACCATCGCATGACCGTACGCAGCCGCGATCGTGCGCAAGTGATGTAGCGGATTTGGTCCGTTGACGGTATGATGCCAGTCTCGCGTTACGGTCACGGTCGTCTCGCCCGCAATGACTTTTCAGTCGGTTTGGAACAACCTATCTTTGGTCAAAGTATTGTCGGGATGCGAGATGGTGGCCACCGCCGGGATAAGCTCCTCTGGCGACGCTGACCGTTCGTCCCGCCGCCAAGCGGCGCTGCGCTATCTCGCGGGCGGCGCGCGGGATGTGTTCTGGATCGTCGACACCGCGACGCAGCAACTCCTGCATATCGGGGCGGGCTTCGAACGGATCTGGGGCCGCGGCGCCGGCGACCTGCGGGCGGCGCAGGAGATTTGGCGGGATGCCATCCTGCCGGAAGACCGTGCCACGCGCGACCGCGCGCTGCTGCCGCTGATCCAGGGGCGTTCTGCCACCTATGATTGCATCTATCGCATCGTTCGGCCGGATGGCGGTGTGCGCTGGATACGCGACCGGGGATGGCCGGTGCTGGATGACGCTGGCCGTGTCATCGAAGCGGTCGGCGTCGCCGAGGACGTAACCGAGCGGCAGTTGCAACTGCAACGTGCGCAGCTGCTCGCTCATCTCACCGACACGCTGCGCGTGCTGAACGATCCCGGCGAGGTGCTGGTGGCGACGTCAGAGGCGCTGGGGCGCTTCTACGGCGTGGC
This sequence comes from Acidisphaera rubrifaciens HS-AP3, assembly GCF_000964365.1. GTDB lineage: Bacteria > Pseudomonadota > Alphaproteobacteria > Acetobacterales > Acetobacteraceae > Acidisphaera > Acidisphaera rubrifaciens. The sequence continues at coordinate 2,885 of NZ_BANB01000006.1, forward strand.
CCGCGCGGGTTTCGCGCAGATGCTGCCGGACGGTCAGCATGTCTACGTCGCGCATGACTGGAGCGACCGGCTGCCGAGCATCGAGGGGCTGCACGATCTCGCCGCCGACAGCGCCTTCGCGGCCGCGGTCAGCTCCGGGCGCCCGGTGCTGGTTGACGACGTCGCCACCTCGCCGTTCGCGACGGTCGGTCCGCAAAGCCGGGGGAGCGAGGTCCGGTCCGCCGCCTCCGTGCCGCTGATGCGCGACGGCCGGGCGGCAGTGGTCGTGTTCCTGCACGGCGACCAGCCGCGGATGTGGTTGCGCGACTGCGGCAACCTGATCGAGGAAGTGGCCGAGCGGGCCTGGGCCGTCGCCGAGCGGGCGCGGGCCGCCCAGGCGCTTCGCGTCAGCGAGGGCCGCTACCGCGCCCTGGTTCTCGCGTCCTCGTCGATCATCTGGCTCGCGGACGCGAGCGGGCGCCTGTCCGGCGGACAGGCCGAGTGGGCCGATTTCACCGGCATGTCCCCCGCCGGGCTGGAGGGGTTCGGCTGGCTGTCCGCGGTGCATCCCGAGGACCGCGTCGCGCTGCCCGGCCTGTGGCAGAACTGCCTCCTCACCAAGATGGATTTCGTCGTGGAGTACCGGGTGCGCCGCCGGGACGGGGCGTGGCGGTGGTTCCGCAGCCGCGGCGTGCCGGTGCTCGGCGCCGACGGCCGCGTGACCGAATGGGTCGGCATGCTGAGCGACATCCACGAGCGTCGCGAGGCCGAGGCGCGGGCCGAGGCCGCGGCGCAGCAACTCGTCGTCGCGATCGACAACGGCCTGATCCTGCCGTGGTGGGTGGACCTGGTGGCGCGCGAGGTGCGCTGGCACCCGGCGCGCAACGACGAGTTCGGTCTCCCGGCCGATCTGGCGGCCCTCCCGCTGGAGGTGTGGCTGAAGACGGTGCATCGCGATGACCTGGTGCGGGTGCGCGGCCTCCTGCAGGACGCGCTGAGCGAGCATCGCGAACGGTTCGATATCGCCTTTCGCCTGTTCGTCCCGGACCGGCCGGTGCGCGATGTCATCTGCTACGGTGCGATCACCCGCAACGAAAAAGGCCGGGTCGTCGGCATCGCCGGCATCCTGCAGAACCGCTCCGACGCCGGACGCGCCCGCGCCGTCGCCGACCCGGGTCAGTCGCCCGACGGCGGCGGATAGGGAGCCGGGTAGGGATAGGGCCGGGGGGAATACGGGCCGCCATAGGGTCCCGGCGGGTAGGACGAGGGATAGGGCGGCATGCCGGCGCCCGCCCCCGGCTGAGCCCCCGGCTGACCATATGGCATCCCGGCTCGCGGCATCCCCCCTTGCGGCACCCCCCCTCGCGGCATCCCGGCGCGCGGCGGCCCGGTGCGGGCGAGCGCCCCGTCGACGATGGACAGGGCCCGCGCGCGATCGCCGGCCGACAGGGCCTGCAGCGCCGCATGGATCGCGCCCACCAGGGGCCGCCGGCTCGGCTGATTCGTGACGAAGGCGGGCGTCGAGCGGTCGAGCAACCGCGTCTCGGCCCGTTCCAGCGCCTCCTGCGCCTCGCCCGTGCGACCGGCGGCAAGCGCGCGGCGGGCGTCGATCAGAAAGCGCCGCGGCGCCCCATCCTCCCCGGCCGCCGGTGTCGGCAGGCGCGGCGCGATCGCCGAGCGGGTGTCGTAGGGCGAGATGTTGCTGGATTGCGCGGACGACGGATAGGACGGCCCGACGCCCGGGATATGACCGGGCCGTACCGCCGGCGGCGTTGACGGGGCGGCGCCATGGGGCAGGGCGGTCGGATAGCTGTAGTCCTGCGCGGCCGCCGGGATCGCGCACAGGCAGACGCCCACAAGGAGCATCCCGGAAAGGCCCGTCCGCAGCCGGGCGCGGGGCGGGGTGCCGGCCGCCGAGGGGTCGGGCGTCGGCAGGGTGCGCGTGTGTGCGGACATGATGAAGCCTTCCTCGCTGCCGAGCCCGCTTGTCGCGCCGGCGCCGCCGGCTGCCAAGTCACGGTGTTTGTCGAATGGTTGCAGCCGCGCGGCGACCGGGGCGAACGTTCTGCACGCGGCGCATCCGCCCGCCCGGGCGCCACGTAAGTTGTCCATGGAGGCAGTTCTCGCAGCGGATTGGGGTCGGGGCGGCGGCTTGTTGGCAGGCGCGGCGGCGGAGTATGGTCCGGCGACACGCAGGCGGCCACATGCCGCCCTGCGCTGCCACGAGGCCGCCGTGTACGACGCCAGCGTCACATCCGAGACCCCCGATCATCCGGGCAGTCTACTGCAGCGCTGCGCCGGCGGGGATCGTCTGGCGCTGCGTCGCCTGTATGAGACCCAGGGCGACCGGCTTTACGGCATCGCGCTGCGCATCACCCGCCAGCAGGCGCTCGCGTCCGATGCCGTCCACGACGCCTTCATCAACGTGTGGCGCCGGGCCGGCCAGTTCGATCCGGCACGCGGCAGCGCCGAGGCGTGGCTTGTCAGCATCGTGCGCAACCGTGCGCTCGACCTCGCGCGGCGCAACGCGCGGGAGGTGACGGGCGTCGAGATGCCCGAGCAGGAGGACGACGCCGAGGATGCGCTGTCGCGGCTGTCGCGCTCGCGCGAGGCGGAGGCGCTGCGCCGCTGCCTCGGCGAGCTCGACGAGGAGAAGCGCAAGCTGGTGATACTGGCCTTCATGGACGGGATCACCCACACCGAACTGGCGGCTCGCCTGCGCCTGCCGCTCGGCACGGTCAAATCCTCCATCCGGCGCGGACTGCAGGGTCTGCGCAGGTGCCTGCAACCATGAGCGGCGTGCACGACGACGGCCCCGACGACCGCGACATGCGGGCGGCGGAATACGTGCTCGGCGTGCTCGACGGAGCAGAGCGGGCGGCGGTCGATCGCGCCCTCCTGTCGGAGCCTGGCCTCGCCGCGGCGGTGCAGGAGTGGGAGACGCTGCTCGCCCCCATCGCGACGGCGATCGCGCCGGCCTCCCCGCCGGCGGGGCTGCTGGAACGTATCCTGGCCGACCTGCCCGGCGGCGTCGTCGTACGGCCGCCGTCGATGGCGCGGCGCGTGTGGCGCAGCACGTCGTTCTGGCGCGCGACCACCGCGGCGGCAATGGCGGTGGCCGCGGGCTTCGCGGCGCTGGCCTATCTGGAACCGGCCGCCCCGCGCCTGACCGCCGTCCTGACCGCGGCGGGATCGAGCGGCGCCGTCTTCCTCGCACAGGTGCAGGCGGACGGGTCCATCCTGATCCGTCCGACCGGACAGGTCGCGGTCGCTCCCGCCAAGGATCTGGAGCTGTGGGCGCTGGCGAAAGGCACCACCGTGCCAGTCTCGCTCGGCGTGCTGCCGGAGAGCGGCCGCCACGTGCAGGCGCGCGCCTTTGACACGCCGGCGACCAAGCTGCTCATCAGCATGGAGCCCAAGGGCGGCTCGCCTACCGGCGCGCCCACCGGCCCGGTCGTCTACGCCGGCCAGCTCGCCCCCTTCCGCTGACATCCACGACAGCACGATAACCGCGCCGGCCGCATGCGGGGGCAGGCGCGCGGCGTCCGCTGTGCGGCGCCTCAGGGGCCGTGGCGTGAGCTGAAAAAATAACGGCCCCGGACCAGATGTCCGAGGCCGCCGATCGAAACCGGTGGTCTGCGCCGAGGTATGTCAGCCCGGCAGCAGAACGTGATCGATCGAGTAAATCACGCCATTCGACTGCAGGATGTCATAGACAATGATGTCTGCCACATCGCCCTTCTCATCCTTCACCTGAATGTTGTGCGGCCCGTTCATCGTCAAGGTCAACGTGCCGCCGGAGACCGTCTTCAGCGTGGCCTCGCCGTGGCCGGCCCTGATCTTGTGCATCAGCTCCGCCGCCGTGAGGCGCCCGGGCACGACGTGATAGGTGAGGATCTTCACCAGCGTCGGCTTGTTCTCGGGCTTGAGCAGCGTCTCGACGGTGCCGGCGGGCAGGGCCGCGAACGCCGCGTTGGTGGGGGCGAAGACGGTGAACGGGCCCTTGCCCTCCAGCGTGTCCACCAGGCCCGCGGCCTTCACCGCGGCGACCAGCGTCGTGTGGTCGGCGGAGTTGACCGCGTTTTCGACGATGTTCTTGTTCGGATACATGGGCTGACCGCCGACCATCACCGTTGCGGCGAAGGCGGGAGCCGCGAGGCCTGCGATCAGGGCGGCGATCGCGAGCGAGCGCTTCATGGGTGGAACCTCCTGTGTGCCGCGGCCGATTCCGGCCGCCGCCTGCACTACCCGCGACGCGCGCGGGCGGATGCAGCCCGCATTACATTCCGGCGCGGATATCGTCGCCGCCGATCTCGGCGATCGCGCGCAGGTCGGCCACGAAGGCGGCATATTCCCGCGCCTTCGCCGCCTCGTCCGGCAGGCGCAGGAGAAACGACGGATGCACGGTGATGAAGCCGCGCGCGCCGCCGTCGAGCGCGAAGGCGCGGCCGCGCTCGCGCGAGATGGTGACCACGCGACCGAGCACGGCGCGCGCCGCCGTGGCACCCAGCATCACCAGCAGACGCGGGGCGACGGCATCCCGTTCGATGGACAGCCAGTGGCGGCACGCCTCGATCTCGGGCGCCTCCGGCTTCTGATGGATGCGCCGTCGGCCGCGCGGCTCGAACTTGAAGTGCTTCACCGCATTCGTGACGTAGACGAGACGGCGATCGATCCCCGCCTCGTCGAGCGCGCGGTCGAACAGCTGACCGGCGGGGCCCACGAACGGGCGTCCGGCGAGGTCTTCCTGATCGCCGGGCTGTTCGCCGACGAACATCACCGCCGCCCGCGCCGGCCCCTCGCCGAACACGGTCTGGGTCGCCGGCTGCCAGAGGGCGCAGCGACGACACTCGGCCGCCTCCGCGGCGGCGCGGGCGAGAGGGGACGGCGCCGCCGGATCGCCGCCGGGCGATGCGCCTGCGGGGGCGCGCGACGGGCGCGGCGCGCGTGGCGTCTGTGACAGCATGGTGTCGGTGCGCGCGGCGGCGGCGCGTACGAGGTCGGGGATCACGGCGGTCTCCGGCATGTTGCGCCAGTATTTGCGCGGCATCTCCGACAGCATCGCGCCGGTCTTGAGCCGTGCGGGGTTGAAGATCGCGCTGAAATAGGCGCGCCAGTACGCCTCCAGCGCGTCGTCATCCGGCACATCCTGCGCCTGTGCGCCTGGGCCGAACGTCACCGCCTCGCCATCCCAGTGCGCGCTGCGGTACGGCGTCAGGATCGACCACAGCATGGTGGCGAAGCGGCGGGCGAAGAACGGCGCGTTCGCCTCCACGATGTAGTGGTCGGGCTCGAACCACGCGATGTGACGCAATCCTTCCGGTTCCGTGACGGCGCGGAACCGCAGGAACGCGCGCATCTTGTGCGTGTCGCGCCGCACCGCCTGCGCGAGGCGCTGCGCGCGGTGCACCGCCGGGTCGGTCGTCTGTTCCAGCAGATGCCGCTCGCCGCCATGCACGCGGTGAATCAGCGCATACAGCAGCGCGAAGCGCGCCGGCTCGCGCGCCTGGATCACCGTCTCCGCCAGGTCCACCAGCGCCCGGGGGACGCTGAACGTGCCCTCGGGCGCCGGCAGCGGTGCCGTCTCCGCGAACAGATCATCGGCGGCGCGCACCGACCAGACGAGGTCCTCCGCCGGGGTGCCGGCCAGCACGTGCGCGCGCGTCGCGGCGCGGAATCCGTCCCAGTCCGTCTCGTGCGCGAGCACCACGCCGGGCATGCGCGCCGTCAGGCGAACAGGTCGCGCTGGGCCGGCGGCGGCACCAGACGCGCGCGAAGATCGGCGCGGTCGAGCGTGCGCGGACGGTGATCCGCCGTGACCACGAAGGGCGCGAGCTTGGCGAGCGGAAGCCGCAGCCGCGCGAGATCGCCCATGCGCAGCCGCCGATGCCGGCGCGCCTGCAGGATGCGGCCCACCGACTTCACGCCGAGGCCCGGCACGCGCAGCAGGACCGCACGATCGGCGGCGTTGAGATCGACGGGAAACATGCCGCGGTGGCGCAGCGCCCAGGCAAGCTTCGGGTCGAGCGCGAGGTCGAGATTGCCGTCATCCTCCAGCGGCAGTTCGTCGAGCCCGTAGCCGTAGAAGCGCAGCAGCCAGTCCGATTGATACAGCCGGTGTTCGCGCAGCAGCGGCGCCGCACGCGACGGCAGGCGGGCGGATGCATCGGGGATCGGGCTGTAGGCCGAATAATACACGCGCCGCAGTCCGTAGCTGCCGTAGAGGTTGGTGGCGGACGTCAGGATATGCCGGTCGGTCGAGTCGTCGGCGCCAACGATCATCTGCGTGCTTTGCCCGGCGGGGGCGAAGCGGGGTGCGCCGCGCTCCCGCCCGGCGTCGATGCGGGTGCGCAGCCGCGCCATGGTCCGGCGGATGCCCGGCAGATCCTTCTCCGGCGCGAGCGTGCCGAGGCTGTCGGCGCGCGGCAGCTCGACGTTGATCGACAGCCGGTCCGCGAGCCGCCCGGCCTCGGCCAGCAGGGCGGGATCGGCGTCCGGTATCGTCTTCAGGTGGATGTAGCCGCGAAACCCGTGCGTGTCGCGCAGCAGCCGCGCCACCCGGACGACCTGCTCCATCGTGTAGTCCGGGCTGCGTATGATGCCGGACGACAGGAACAGACCTTCGATACAGTTGCGGCGATAGAAGCCCAGCGTGAGCGTGACGACTTCCTCCGGCGTGAACCGGGCGCGGCGGACGTTGGACGAACGCCGGTTGATGCAATAGAGGCAGTCATAGATGCACGCATTGGTCAGCAGGATCTTCAACAGGCTGATGCAGCGGCCGTCCGGCGCATAGGCGTGGCAGATGCCCATGCCCTCGGTCGAGCCGATGCCGCCCGCGCGGCCCAGCGAATGGCGCCGGTCGGTGCCGGACGACGCGCAGGACGCATCGTATTTCGCGGCGTCCGCGAGCAGGCTGAGCTTGTCCAGAAGGTCCATGCCGTGCCCCGGTTCGATCGGCGGGAGATCGTAGTTGCCTGTTTGTTCTAAGGTCTCCGGCGGCGTTTACAAGCCCGGCGGAGGGGGTATCGGCGGGTTATGGGATCGGGCGTGGCTGCTGCTGCCGCTCGCCGCGCTGTTCTGGAGCGGCAACGTGGTCATCGGCCGGGCGCTGGCCGGGCATATCCCGCCGATCACCCTGGCATGGCTGCGCTGGTGCGTGGCGCTTGTGTTCCTCACCCCCTTTGCGTGGCGGCGGGTCTGGCACGATCGCGGCGCCCTGCTGGCGTCGTGGCGGATCATGCTCCTGCTGTCGCTGACCGGCATCACGATCCAGAACACGCTGGTGTACTACGGGCTGACCACGACCGTCGCGCTCAACGGGCTGCTGTTCCAGTCGATCACGCCGCTGCTGGTGCTGGTCTGGGCCTATGCGCTGTTCGGCGAGCGGCCGAGCGGGCGGCAGACGGCGGGGCTGGTGATCTCGCTCGCCGGGGTCGCGGTGATCGTGACACAGGGCGCGCTGGTGCATCTGCTGCGCCTGCATATCAACCGTGGCGACGGATTCATCCTCGCGGGCATGACGGATTATGCGTTGTATGCCGTGTTGCTGCGGCGCCGGCCGGCGGTGCATCCGCTGAGCTTTCTCGCGACCACCTTCGCGCTGGGGGCGGCGATGCTGATCCCGGCGGTGGTGATCGAACAGGCGCACGGGCCGGTGGCGAACGTAACCCCGGCCACCGTGGTCGCGGTGCTGTTCGTCGCCATCTTTCCGGCGTTGCTGGCCTATCTGTTCTTCAACCGGGGCGTGGAGCTGATCGGCGGCGCGCGCGCGGGGCAGTCCCTGCATCTGGTGCCGATGTTCGGCAGTCTGCTCGCCGTGGTTTTCCTCGGCGAGCAGCCCCGTTGGTATCACGCCGGCGGCATCGCGCTGATTGCCGCCGGCCTTGTCCTCGCGCAGACGCGCCGGCGGATCAGGCTGCCTTCGCCCGGCTGATCGCCTGCCACACGCTTTCCGGCGTGGCCGGCATGTCGAGATGCGTGACGCCGACCGGGCGCAGCGCGTCGACGATGGCGTTCATCACGGCCGGCGGACTGCCGACCGCGCCCGCCTCGCCCGCGCCCTTCACGCCGAGCGGGTTGGACGCGCAGGGCACCTCGATGAAATCGACCTCGATATCCGGCAGGTCATAGGCGCGGGGCAGGCAGTAATCCATCAGGCTGCCGGTCAGCAGCTGGCCGGAGCCGCTGTCATAGGCGGTGCGCTCCAGCACCGCCTGGCCGAAGCCCTGGGCGACGCCGCCATGCACCTGTCCACGCACCACGAGCGGGTTGATCGCGCGGCCTACGTCGTCCGTCACCGCATAGCGGACCACGTCGACGGTGCCGGTGTCGGGATCGACCTCGACCTCGGCGATGTGGCAGCCGTTGGGGAAGGTGTGGGCCTTGATCTCCGCCACCTCGGCGGCGTCGAGCGTGGTCACGTCCTCGCCCTTGGCGGCGCGGGCGCGCTGTGCGACCGCGAGGCCGATGATGTCGATGGCGCGGTCGGTGCCGACGATGGTGAACACACCATCCTCGAACACGATGTCGGCGGGGGCGGCTTCCAGCGCCTCGGACGCCGCCTTCTTGCCGCGTTCCAGCACCACCGCGGTGGTCGCGAGGATGGCCTGTCCCTCGGAATACAGGCTGCGGGCGCCGCCGGTGCCGCCGCCGGTCGGGATGGTATCGGTATCGCCCTGGAAGATGCGGATCTTTTCGCCGTCCACGCCAAGCTCGACGGACACGAGCTGCGTATAAGCCGTCTCGTGCCCCTGACCCGTGGACTGCGTGCCGACGAACACGTCCACGAAGCCGTCATCGGCGAAGCGGATCTCCGCCCGCTCGCTCGGCGCGCCGCCGGTCGCCTCGAGATAGTACGACAGGCCGATGCCGCGCCGCTTGCCGCGCTTGGCCGCCTCGGCGCGTCGCGCCGGGAAACCCGCCCAGTCCATCTTCGCCAGCGCCGCGTCGAGCACGGTGACGAAGTCGCCGCTGTCGTAGAGCTTGCCGACCGGCGTCTTGTGCGGCATCGCGCTCGGCGGAACCATGTTGCGCCGGCGTATCTCCGCGCGGTCGATCCCAAGCTCGACCGCGGCGGCGTCGATCAGCCGCTCGACGAGATAATTCGCCTCCGGCCGCCCGGCGCCGCGATACGCGTCCACCGGCACCGTGTTCGTGAACACGCCGATGACGTTCGCATAGACCGCCTTGAACCCGTAGACGCTGGCGAGCACGCCGGTGCCGGCGCCGGTCGGGATGAACGGGGCGAAGGTGGACAGATAGGCGCCCATGTTGGCGACGTTGCGCGACCGCAGCGCCAGGAAGCGCCCGTCCTTGTCGACGGCCAGCTCGCCCAGCGTGATGTTGTCGCGGCCCTGCGTGTCCGACAGGAACGCCTCGCCCCGGTCGCTCGCCCACTTCACCGGTGCGCCGAGCGCGCGCGAGGCGAAGCAGGTCAGCACATGCTCGGGATACAGGAACAGCTTCATGCCGAAGCCGCCGCCGACGTCCGGCGTGATCAGGCGGAACTTGTTGGGATCGACCTTGAACACCGCCTGTCCGAGCAGCTGCTTCAGCACCCAGCCGCCCTGCGTGTTCGCGTACAGGGTCCAGCGGCCGGACTCGCCACTGTAGTCGGCGATGCAGGCGCGCGCCTCCATCGAGTTGACGACGATGCGGTTGTTGATGACCTGCAACCGGGTCACGTGCGCCGCCTCGGCAAAGGCCGCATCGGTCGCGGCCTTGTCGCCGATCTCCCAGTCGAAGCAGATGTTGCGGGCGATGTCGGGCCAGACCAGCGGGGTGTCCGCATCGGACGCCGCCGCGAGGTCGGTGTTGGCCGGCAGCAGGTCATAGTCGACCGCGACCGCCTCCGCGCCGTCGCGCGCCGCCTGCGGCGTCTCCGCCACCACGAAGGCGACCGGATCGCCGACATGCCGGACCGCGCCGTCCGCGAGCGCCATGCGCGGCGGATTCGCCCGGTCGCTGCCGTCGCGGTTCTTCAGCGGGATGGCGCAGACCAGCGGGCCGATCCCCGCCGCCTTGAGGTCGGCGACCGTATAGACGGCCTTCACCCCCGGCGTCGCCGCGGCGGCCGTCGTATCCATCGAGACAATGCGCGCCGCCGCGTGCGGGCTGCGCAGAACATGTCCGTACAGCATTCCCGGCAGGTTGATGTCGTCGGTGTAGCGGCCGCTGCCCTTGAGCAGCCGCGGGTCTTCCACCCGGCGGACGGGCTGTGCGAGGCCGAACTTCGTCATCTGGCTCTCCTGAACGCTGGCGTGATCATGGATATCCTAGCATGTGCGGCGCCCCGGCGTGACTCCAAGGGGCGCCACGTCGCGGCGGCCGGCCGTCGGCTCAGTCGTCGCCGGCGGACACGTGAGGCCGGACCGCCGGCGCCCGCCGGCGACCGAAGCGTGCCTTGACCCGCTCGCGCGCCGATTGGAACGTCACATAGAGCATCGGGATCATGAAGATGCCGATGCTGCTGGCCGCGATCATGCCGCCGAACACCGCCGTTCCGACGCCGCGACGCGAGAGGGCGGCCGCGCCATGGGCGAACACCAGCGGCACGAGGCCGAGGATGAAGGCGATAGAGGTCATCATCACCGCCCGGAACCGCTGCTGCGCGCCGAGGATGGCGGCGTCGCGGATCGCAAGGCCGCGTTCGCGCTGATCCTTGGCGAACTCGATGATCAGGATGCCGTTCTTCGCCGCCAGCGCGATCAGCACCACGAGACCGATCTGCGCGTACAGGTCGAGCGACAGGCCCGACAGCAGGATCGCCACGAAGGATCCCGCGACGCCCACGGTGACGGACAGCAGGACGGGAACCGGGATGACCCAGCTTTCATAGAGGCCGACCAGGAACAGGTAGGCGAACAGCACGGCGAGGGCGAGGATGATGCCCGTCTGCCCGCTCGCGAGCTGTTCCTGATACGCCGTGCCGGTCCACTCGAACGCATAGCCGCGCGGCAAGGTGCGATCCGACACCGCCGCCATCGCGGCCAGCGCGTCACCCGACGACACGCCAGGGGCCGGGCTGCCGTTGATCGGCACCGCGCGGTAGTTGTTGTAGCGCGTGATGACCTGCGGCCCCGTCACGATGCGTATGCTCGCCAGCGACCGCATCGGCACCATCTGGTTGCTGCTGTTGCGGACATACACCTGCCAGATGTTGCGTATGTCGCGCCGGTCGGCCGCCTCGCCCTCGAGGTTCACCTGCCAGGTACGCCCGAACAGGTTGAAGTTGTTGATGTAGATGCCGCCCAACGTGGCGGAGAGCGTGGTGAATATGTCGTTGATGTTGACGCCCAGCGCCTGGGCCTTCTCGCGGTCGATGTCGAGATAGATCGACGGGTTCGTGGCGGTGAAGGTCGAGAAGACGCGGGCGAGTTTGGGGTCCGCGTTGGCGGCGGCCACAAGCCCGTGCATGACGCTGCCGATCACCTTCGGATCCTGACCCTCCAGCGCCTCCAGCTCGTATTCGAAGCCGCCGCTGGTGGAGAGGCCGAGGATCGGCGGCAGGTTGAACGGGAAGATCGTCGCACTGCGGATCTGCTGCACCGCGCCGAATGTCTGGCCGATCAGCGCCTGTGCCGAATCCGCCGCCCCGCTGCGGTCGGCAAAGGGCTTGAGCCGCGCGACCACGAAGGCGTTGTTCGGCTCCTCGGCCCCGTCGAGCAGCGAGAAGCCGATGATCGACAGGACATGCTCGACCTGCGGCATCTTGCGCAGGATCGCCTCGACGCGGGCCGACACGGCGCTGCTGCGGGCGACGGAGGCGCCATCCGGCAGCTGGACCGCGACGAAGAACGCGCCCTGATCCTCCTCCGGCAGGAAGCCGGTCGGCGTGCGCGCGCCGAGGAGGAAGATCGCGACCGCGAACCCGGCCACCAGCACGAGCGACAGCACGCCGACCCGCACCAGGCGCCGCACGACGCTCGCATAGCCGTCGCGGACATGGTCGATGCCGCGCATGACGCGGCCCATGATCCCGCGCTTGGGTCCGGTGTTGCGCAGGAACACGGCGCACAGCGCGGGCGAAAGCGTCAGCGCGTTGATGGCGGAGATCAGCATCGCGCTGCTGATGGTCACCGCGAACTGCCGGAACAGGGTGCCCGACAGGCCGGGGATGAAGCCGATCGGCACGAAGACCGACAGCAGAACCAGGGTGATGGCGATGATCGGCGCGGTGATCTGCCGCATCGCCTTCTTGGTCGCCTCGGCCGGGGTCAGGTCGGGCTCTTCCTCCATGACCCGCTCGACATTCTCGACCACGACGATCGCGTCATCGACGACGATGCCGATCGCCAGCACCATCGCGAGCAGGGAGACCGTGTTGGCGGAGAAGCCGAGCGACATCAGGAAGGCGAAGGCGCCGATCAGGCTCACCGGCACGGCGACGGTCGGAATGATCGTCGCGCGCAGGTTGCCGAGGAACAGGAACACGACCAGCACGACCAGGACGAAGGCTTCCAGCAGGGTCTTGATGACCTCGTGGATCGTGTCGGTGACGAAGGTCGTGCTGTCGTACATCACGAGCGCGTGGATGCCGGGGGGGAACCGGCTGCGCAGGCGGTCGATCGTCTGGGCCACCGCCTTGGCCGTCGCGACGGCGTTGGCGCCGGGCGAGAGATAGACGCCGATCGGCACGCCGGAGCGCCCGTCGATGCGGCTTTCGCTGTCCTCGTTCTGCGCGCCGAGCTCGACGCGGGCGACATCGCCGACCCGCAGGACCGATCCGTCGGGATTGGCCCGAATGATGATGTTCCTGAACTGGTCGGCGGTGACGAGACGTCCCCGCGTCTGCAGGTTGAGCTGGAACTGCTGGTCCGGCCCGATCGGCCGGGCGCCGATGCGCCCGATCGGCGCCACGACGTTCTGCGACTGGATGGCGTTGATGATGTCGGTGGGCGAAAGGTTGAGGTTCGTCAGGCGGTTGGTGTCGAACCAGATGCGCATCGAGTAGTTCATCTTGCCGAACAGGCTGGCCTGCCCGACGCCCGGCGTGCGCGAGATCTGATCGAGGATGTTGATGATGACGTAGTTGGTGACGAACAGCGAATCGAGCTTCGGATCGTCGCTGTAGAAGATGATGAACTGCAGCACCGACGACGATTTCTTCTGCACCGTCAGGCCCTGGAGCTGGACCTCGGACGGAAGCTGCGACAGTGCCGTCTGCACGCGGTTGTTGACGTTGACCGTGTCGATGTCGGGGTTGGTCCCGAGCTCGAAGCTCGTGGTCAGCGTATAGCTGCCGTCATTGCCGCTGACGGACTTCATGTAGATCGACTTGTCGACGCCCACGACCTGCGCCTCGATCGGCTGCGCGACCGCCTGCTCGACGGTCTCGGCCGAGGCGCCGGGATAGTTCGCCGTCACCGTCACCTGCGGCGGCACGATGTCCGGAAACTGCGCCACCGGGATGCGGGCGAGCGAGAGCGCGCCCGCGAGCGTGATGACGATCGCGATGACGATGGCAAGTCGCGGCCGATCGACGAAGACGCTGGAGATCATTGGTTCACGGCACCCGCGGCGGCCTGTCCGGCCGGCTCGGCCGCCGGCCCCGGCGAGACGACCTGCCCGTTATGCACGCGCTGGAGCCCGTCGAGGATCACTTCCTCGCCGTCCTTCAGGCCGCTGAGCACCGTCGCCAGCATGGGCGTGGACTGGCCGAGCTGCACCCGCCGCTGCTCCACCTTGTTCGCGCTGTTGACCGTGAAGACGTAGTCGCCCTGCTGGTCGGAAAGGACCGCCGCGCGCGGGATCGAGAGTACCTCGACCGGCTCGACCCCTTCCAGCAGAACCGTGACGAACTCGCCGTCCGTCAGCGCCCGGATCGTCTGCTGGTCGCGCGGCAGCGGAAGGGGCGGGTTCGGAATGGTGCCGCGCAGGATCACCGTATCCGTGGTGGGCGAGACCGTGTTGTCGACGAAATCAAGCTTTCCCGCCTGACCATACATCTTGCCGTCGGGCAGGCGCAGTCGGATGACGACCGCGTTGTAGCCGCCCTTGGTCGCGTATTTGTGAAGCAGGTCGATCACCGTGCGCTCGGAGACCGGGAAGACCACCCACATCGGGTCCTGGCTCACGATCGTCGTGAGCGTGCGCGACGAGGGGGTGACGACGTTGCCGATGGTCACCGACGTGCGGCCGATGCGGCCGTCGATGGGCGAGCGGATCTCCGTATAGCCGAGGTTGATCTCCGACTGCTCGAGCTGCGCCTGCGCGCTCAGCACCTGGGCTGCGTCGGAGAGCTGCGTCGCGCGTGCGTTATCGACGGTGGATTGCTGGCCGGCGGGCGTATGCAGCAGCGCCTGCGCGCGCCCGAGCGTGATGTTGGCGTTCTCAAGCTGGGCCTTGGCCTGCGCGACGGCGGCGCGCTTAGCCTCCACGTCGGCCTGGAAGGGGGGCTGTTCCAGAAGGTACAGCAGCTCGCCCTTCTTGACCTCCGCGCCCTCGACGAAGGCCTGCTTTTCGAGGAAGGCGGTGACGCGGGCGACGATCTCGACGCGGTTGGTCGCCTGTATACGGCCGACGAACTCGTTGGTCTCGGTAATGGCGCGTCGGGCCACGCGCACGATGCCGACCGCCGGCGGGCCGCCCGGCGGCCGCTGTGCCCGGGCCTGCGGTGCCACGGCAGCCAGCAGGCACAGCGTGGCCATGGCAAGCCGTCGGCCGATGAGCACGTGACGCATCATGCGGGCAGGGTCCTTCCGGTGGGCCGCTCGCGGGAGCGGCCGGGATGGGGCGCGCCGGGCCGCACGGATCGTCGATCCGTCACGGTCCCGCCCCATGCCGAGACGTGGTCTGTCTGACAATTCCGCAATGTCGCCCGGCGTGAGGCAAGGGGTCAACACGTTCGGGCGTCGGACGGAAATCCGGGTTGCCGGGCAGCTTGCACGCGCGCGCGACGGGACGCAGGCTCCGGCCGGAACATTCGGCGGCTGTGAAGGAGACGGATCATGGGCGAGGCTGTAACGGTCCGCGAGGTCGGCCCGCGCGACGGGCTGCAGATGGCGGCGACGCGCATGGCGACGGCGGACAAGCAGCGCTGGATCGCCGCGATCGCCGCCGCCGGCCTGCCGGAGATCGAGGTCGGCAGCTTCGTCCCGCCGCGCGTGATCCCGCAGATGGCCGATACCGACGCCGTCCTGCGCGCGAGTGTCGGCCTGGGTGGCCCGCATGGCGGTCCGGTGCTGGTCGCCCTGGTGCCGAACCTGCGCGGCGCGCAGGCGGCGTTGGCGGCTGGGGCGGGCAAGATCACCATCCCCGTATCGGTCAGCGAGGGGCACAGCCGCGCCAACATCAACAAGACGCCGGACGAGCAGATCGCCGAGGTGGCCCGCATCGCGGAGTGGATGCGCGGGCAGGACCGCCCGGTCCCGGTGGAGGCCGCGTGTTCCACCGCCTTCGGCTGTTCCATCGACGGCGTCGTGCCGCTGGATGCCGTGCTGCGCGTCGCCGAGGGACTGGCCGCGGCCGGCGCCGACACGATCGCGCTCGCCGATACCGTCGGGTATGCCAATCCGGCGCAGATCCGTCGCACGGTGCGCGCGGTGCGGGCCGCGATCGGCGCGCGGCTGGAGCGGCTGCATCTGCATGACACGATGGGGCTCGGCATCGCCAACGCGCTCGCCGGGCTGGACGAGGGGATCAGGGCGTTCGACTCCTGCATCGGCGGCCTCGGTGGCTGTCCCTATGCGCCGGGCGCGTCGGGCAACATCGTGACCGAGGATCTGGTGTTCATGCTGGAGAGCATGGGCCATGCCACGGGCATCGATTTCGATCGGCTGCTGGAGGCGCGCGCCATCCTGCATGCCGCGCTGCCGGACGAGCCGATCCACGGCCAGATGCCGAAGGCGGGGCTGCCGCGCACCTTCCGGCGGGCCGCCTGATGACCGTGCAGCCGCTGGCGGGCGTGCGCGTCGTCGAATTCGTCCACATGGTGATGGGGCCGAGCTGCGGCCTCGTGCTCGCCGATCTCGGCGCGGACGTGATCAAGGTCGAGCCGGCGCCCGACGGGGACAACACGCGCCGGCTGACCGGATCGGGGGCGGGCTTCTTCGCGAGCTTCAACCGCAACAAGCGCAGCATCGCCCTCGACCTCAAGAGCGAGGGCGGCATGGACCTCGCCCGCCGGCTGATCGCGACGGCGGACGTGGTCTGCGAGAACTTCCGCCCCGGCGCGATGGACAAGCTCGGCCTCGGCCCCGCCGCGCTGATGGCGGCGCATCCGCGGCTCATCTACTGTTCGCTCAAGGGCTTCCTGCCCGGGCCGTACGACACGCGCGTGGCACTGGACGAGATCGTGCAGGTGATGGGCGGTCTCTCTTATATGACCGGCCTGCCGGGCAAGCCGATGCGGGCCGGATCATCCGTCAACGACATCATGGGCGGCGCGTTCGCGGCGATCGGCGTGCTGGCGGCGCTGATCGAGCGCGCGCGCACCGGGCGCGGGCGGCATGTGCAGGCGGGGCTGTTCGAGAACAACGCCCTTCTGGTGTCGCAGCACATGTCGCAATACGCGATCACCGGGCAGGCGCCGAAGCCGATGGGCACGCGCGACGTCGCCTGGCCAGTCTATGACCTGTTCGACACGGCCGACGGCGGGCAGATTTTCCTCGGCGTCGTGACCGACACGCAATGGCGGGTGTTCTGCGAGGCGTTCGGACTGGACGCGCTGCTGTCCGATCCGGAACTGGGCACGCAGGCGGCGCGGCGCGCGGCGCGGGCGCGCACGATCCCGCTGATCGCCGAGGCGCTGCGGCCACACACGCGCGCAGCGCTGGTCGAGCGGTTCGGCGCGCTTGGCCTGCCGTATGCGCCGGTGGTGGCGCCGCCGGAACTGTTCGACGATCCGCACCTCAACGCCGCGGGCGGGCTGGTGCCGGTGCAGGTGCCGGGCGGCCCGGCGACGAAGCTGCCGGCGCTGCCGATCTCGTTCGACGGCGAGCGCCCGGGCCTGCGCCACGACCTCCCGCCGGTCGGGGCGCACGGGGCGGAGATCGCGCGCGACCTAGGGCTGAGCGAGACGCAGATCGCGGCGCTGCGCGCGGCGGGGGCGCTGGTGTAGCGGTTCAGGCGGGGGGCTTGGGGATCAGGCCGGGGAAGCGCTTCTCGATGTCGGCGAACGTCGCGGTAACAAACGCATCGAGATGCTGGAGGATGGTTTCCGGGTTGGTCTCAGTACTGATGACCTGCAGAAGTTCGGGCGGGAAATTTGCTTTCGCCGCCATCTTTCGCATCTCCGCAAAGGTCTGTGCCTCCGTCGCGGCGCGTCCGGCCGCTGCTTCCGCCTCGGCGGCGGCGGCGGCGGCGGCGCGCTTCTCGTGCACCGCTGCTCTGTCGGCCGCCTCCAGCAAGTTTGCCGCGTGAGCGCGCAGCAGTCGGGTCGGCAGATCGGGTTCGAGCGGTGGCCCGGCGACCGGCTCCGTCGCGACGATGCCCGTCAGCAACCCGTCCATCCCCTCGTCTTCGTCGAGCGGGACGTTGCCGCGCCACACGAGGACAAGTTGCTCCTCGTCGGGCAGCGCCACTACGGTATCCAGGTGCATCGGCACGGCCTCGGCCGTCACCTCCTCCCCGCGCTTGCGCAGGACGGCGGCCTGTGCGCGCAGGCCGGGCAGCCGCGTGGTGAGTCGCGGATGCTTGGGATGTAGGTTGATGAGGGTGATTTCCTCGGTGCCCACGGGCGAATTGGCGGCCTGCTGTCCCTCAGGCGCCGCGTTGTGGAAGCTCGGATCGTAATCGAGCGGCGGCAGCGGCGCGCGGAACGTCGCCCAACGGCGATCGCGCGTGCCGAGTTTCTTGTGCCTGAACGCAAAGCTGCGTGGCACCGGCGCGAAGTTGGCGGGTGTCGGCCTCTGTTCCAGATCTATCAGCGGTTGGATCGGGTCCTCGATCTGTGGCAGCCAGAGTTCTTGCGTGCCGTCCGGCAACGTCACGGCATCAAGACCACGGCCCATCGGGTTACGACGATCCGACAGCCCGCCATAGCTGAGTTCCCAGCGAAGCGGAACGGTTGTGACCGGCTGTGTCGGTCCCACAAACCATCCGCCGTTACCCTTGGTGCGGCGCGCGAGGCGCGGACCGGAGATCAGCAGCTCCTTGCGCAACGGTCCGAAGACAAAGCCGGCACGCCCGTTCGTCGCCGCCACGCCGCCGGGGGCATGCCATGACCCATGTATCAGGAAGTCCGTGTGCGGCTTGTAGGGCGCCAGATCGCCGGCCCAGGCGAGGCTGCGGCCGAGATCGTCCATATGGATTTTGTCGTTGACGACCTTCCGTTGCTTCTTAGCCGGGGTGCAGATGCCGCCGGGGACAAGGTCAAAAGTACCCTTTAGAATCAAGGTCAACGAGGTCCGTGGGAAATGACCATCAGCTTCGAGCGAGAGCACCGAAAAATCGGTCGCATTTTCCAGAATCATAGGGATAAAACCCGCAGGGGCTCTTCTTTAACCTGTAAGAACATTTGCTCCATTTACCTGAACGGACGTTCCACGAATTTGGACGATATTAGGCATCAGAGTGATCGAACTCGTGCCGCACATCAGCACGATTGACTGAGCTGAGGTGATTTGCATGGCCGGCGTCTTGATCGAATTGCTGCCCCCATCAACTGTAATAGTTGTTCCCGGCGCCGCGCTCATCAAAATCCCAGCATCCGTTACAGTCAAAAAATTTGCATCATCGGCCTCGAGCATGATCGAGGTAGGTGTCATCTCAAATGACGGGACCGTTCCGCCAAGTGACGAACCCGCTGCCTGACTTGCGACAATGCCAGCGGCCATCGCCGCGATCTGACAAGCGACGATAACGCTGCTCAATGCTGCGGATACCGACGCGGCCGTTATCATCGTCGTCTTGATCTTGTCGTAATTCTCCATCGTCGGTGCGCCGATCAAGTCGAGCGCGGTGCCGATTCCCACGTCCTCGATGCCCGCCAGCATCGATGCAACGCCCGCGACGACGAGCGAGGCTGTCATCAGTGCGTCCGCCCACTTTTGCGCGGGCGTGCCGGCGGCCGCCACAGCGAGCGGATCGACCGAGAATTTGATTGATGTCGCTGCGGAGACGGCATAGGCGCTTGCCAGGGCGGCCTCTCCCCAACCCTGCACGTTCATCACGACGCCGTTGCCGGGGGCCGCCGTGATGTTGACGATCTGACCTCCGAAGATGTTCTGCGTCGCCCCGTAATTCGACCACAACAGTCCACCGACACCGGTGGAGGCATCATTGCCCGCCCACACGGTCATGGTATTGCCGCCGTTGAAACTCACGAGGTCGCTGGCGTTGATCGCCATCTGCGCAGCGGAGGCGTAGGTCGAAATCAGTCCCTTGCTTGAATACGACGCATTGGAGACGAGACCATTGGTGACCGTGGCGCTGAGTGCTTCGGCTGACCAGTCCGCCTTGATGTTCGCGATGTATTGCGTGTTTGGGCTGTAGACCGTGAAGTTATCGTATGAATACAGCACGATCCCTTCGTTCGCCCGCGGGTCGTCGCCCGTCGGCGTGGCCGCCATCGTGTAGCTGCCGTTCTCGCCGTAGACGACATAGTTGTCGACCTTCGGGTCGGCGGCGCCGAGCCGGAGCGTGTACATATAGGCTGGCTGCGTCTGGCCCGGGGCCGGGATGCCGAGCGCGAAGGTGGTGAGCTGGCTGTCCGTCATCCCGCAATCTCCCGTCTGTGCCGCGTGCGCGCCGGCACGGGCGGTCGTATCGGCTCCCACCACCCGTCGCCGCGATCAAGCGTCGGCTTACCGGTTACACCGTTCCGCAACGATCCGAACGCACCGTGCCAGATGGCAGGCGACGCGGGAAGCACCCGCGCGATCCGCGTCGCCGGTTGGCCCGTGCACGGGCCGCGGACAATGCCGGCCGCTTCCAGCCGTCAGGTCTCGGTCGTCGCCACGAACTCCGCCGGTACGTCGACCGCGATCTCACCGCCCCAGGCGCACATGCATGTGCTGCTGACCAGCGCGAGCGGCATGCCCTCGAACGACACGCTCTCCGATGGCGGGTCCCATGGCTCGGCGATCACCGGCACGCACGGCATCGGGGTCAGCACGCCCATCGCGGCGGCGGTGGCCGACGCCACTTCCGGGTTGGCGATGCTGCTGCACATGCCGAAGGGCGGCACGTTGTCGATCGGGATGATCTCGGTGAAGGTCGCGGTCGTCATGCCCATGATCACCGGCTTGCCGGGCAGTTCGAGTGCCACGAACGCCGACGGCGTGACCCCGAACGAGCAGGTCAGCATACAGCCGGTGGTCAGAAACTCGGGCATCGTGTGCCTCCGCCATTCTCCACGCGGCGACAGTCTGCGTCACGCCGCGCTGGCTGAACAGATGCTTCCCGCGTCGCATGGCGTCTGGCACGCTGACGCGGACGAACGGATCGCCGCGGAACGGAGAGGCCGGAATGCTGACGCTTGATCTCGGCGGCGCGTGGCCGGGTGACCATACGCCCGTACGTGCGGAGGCGGAGGAGGCGGTCAGCGCGTGCTGGCGCGTCGTGACGGACCTGATCGCCGACAGCGGCGACGTCGATCCCGCCGATCTGTTGCAGAAGCCCGCCACGATCACCCTGCGCGGCACCGGCCCCGGCCGCGTCTTCAGTGGCCTGGTGACCGGCTTCGCCCTGATGGGCGTGCTGCCGCAGGGGCGTTACTGGTATCGCCTGACGATCGAGACCGCGCTGCGCCTGTTCGCCTATACGCGCCGCAGCCGCGTCTTCTGCACGGAGCAGCCGGCCAACGTCGCCGGCGTCATCAGCCAGGTGCTCGCGAGCGGCATCGGGGCGCGGGCGCCGGAATCGCTGCGGTTCGACCTCAAGACCACGACCTATCCGACGCGCGACATGGTCGTGCAGTACGACGAGACCGATCTCGACTTCCTGTCACGGCTGGCCGAGGATTCCGGCATCTTCTGGGTGCTCGATCAGACGCAGGGCGCGGAAAGCCTGCTGTTCGGCGACAGCAATGTCTGCTTCCCCACGCTCCAGGCCGGTGGCGGGGATGACGGGGCCGGTGGCCAGGGCGCATCCTCCGCCACGCTGCCCTATCGTCCGCGGATCGCGACCGGCGATACCGCGCCGGCCGTGCGCGGCGTCACGCTCACCAGCGCCGTGGTGGCGCAAACGGTGCAGCTCAACGAATGGGCGCCGACCAACCCGGCCGTCGCCCTTCTGACGGCCTCGGCACCGGTCGCGGGCGGGGTCGGCCAGATCGTCAGCGCCGGTGACGAGCATTACGCCGACATCGCCTGGGGGCGCACGCTCGCGACCATCCGGGCGGAGGAGGCGGCCGCCGGGCGCCGTGTGCTGGAGGCGACATCCGATGTCGGGCCGGTCGCGGCGGGACATGTCTTCACCCTCAGCGGCCATCCCGCCGGCGGCGTCGACGGGCAATACGTCATCGTCTCCGCCAGCCACGAGGCGTGGCAGTCCGTCGCGGGGGCGGAGTTCATCCTGGGCGAGGCGCGCACCGGCAGCGGCTATGGCAACACGTTCCGTGCCATCCCCGCCGCCGTACCGTTCCGCCCGGCCCGGCGCACGCCCTGGCCCAGCGTCGCGGGGCTGGTCCGCGCCGTCGTGGACGGGGCGGCCACGGGCTGGTCGGACGTCGACGCCAACGGGTTCTATCGCATCGTCTTCGCGTTCGACCCGGCGACGCATCCGCCGGGCCAGGCCTCGGCGCCCGTGCGCCTGCTCGCGCCCTATGGCGGCCCGGACGAGGGGCTACATTTTCCGCTGCGCCCAGGCGCGCAGGTGCTGGTCGCCTTTCACAACGGCGATCCCGACCGCCCGGTCATCGTCGGCGCCGTGCCGGATACCGTGCAGAAAAGCCTGGTGTCGCAGGCCAACCGCAAGACGCACATGATCCGCACCGCCGGCGGCATCGTGATGCGGCTCAACGACGGTTCGTAGGCAGCGCCTCAGATAAACCCCGTCGTGCAGCGCCGCTCCGCCGCCTCACCGCTCCAGCTCGTGGCGCCGAGGCGGGTATCGCCCAGCCGGAACGCCGCGTCCGCCGCGGGATCAAGCAGGAGATCGACGCGGATCGCCACCGGCTCGCGCACCGCGAGCCG
>NZ_BANB01000005.1 GCF_000964365.1 Acidisphaera rubrifaciens HS-AP3
TGGCGGCGTTCGCGGCGGCCGGCTGCCGCTATTTGCAGCTCGACGAGGTGAACATCGCCTATCTCTGCGACCCGGAGCAGGTCGAGGCGCTGCGCCGGCGCGGCGAGGCGGTGGACGGGCTGCTCGACGTGTACGCGCGCCTGATCAACACGGCGCTCGCCGGGCGCGGGCCCGACATGACGGTGACCATGCATCTCTGCCGCGGTAATTTCCGCTCAACCTTCGTCGCGAGCGGCGGCTACGAGCCGGTGGCGGAGATGCTGTTCAACGGTATCGACGTCGATGCGTATTTCATGGAATACGACAGCGAGCGCGCCGGCGGGTTCGAGCCGCTGCGCTTCGTCCCACGCGGGCGCAAGATCGTCGTGCTCGGGCTGATGACCAGCAAGGACGGCACGCTCGAAAGCAAGGACGCGATCCGCCGCCGCATCGATGCCGCCGCGCGCTTCCTGCCGCTCGAACAGTTGGCCCTCAGCCCGCAATGCGGCTTCGCCAGCACCGAGGAGGGCAACCTGCTGACCGAGGATCAGCAATGGGCGAAGCTGGAGCGGTGCGTGGAAATCGCGACCGAGGTCTGGGGCGGCGTCTAGGGCCGCGCAATGTCCAGCGCCCTTCGCATCAGCCGTGGCCCGTTCGGCCGTGTCGCGCTGCTCGACATGGACCGTTCGCTGGTGCGGCATGCGCATCCGCACTGCCATGTGCTGCTGAAGATGGGCGGGGACGACACGCAATTCCTGGTGGGCGACCGCCTCGCGCCGCTGACCGACACGACCGCCGTCCTCGTCAACGCCTGGGAAACGCATGCCTATGTGCATGACCCGGCGCGACGCAACGCGGTCATCCTCGCGCTCTATATCGAGCCGACCTGGCTGCACGCCTTCCGCCGCAACTGGGCCGCGAGTGGCGCGCCCGGTTTCTTTGCCGGCGCCGCGGGCGACGTCACGCCCCGCATCCGCGCCCTGGCGCGAACCCTCGTCGAGGCATTGACGCAGAACGCCCCGCATGAGGTCCTGCTGTCGGCACTGATGATCGCGGTGATCGAGCGCTTCACGCCCTGGCGCAGCGTCGGCGTGTCCTCGGCGGCGGAGGGCGCGCCGGACTGGCGGATACGCCGCGCCCTCGGGCGGCTGATCGACGCGGGCGGCGACATGCCCGTCCGCGACCTCGCGCGCCAGTCCGGTCTGTCGCGCACGCATTTCTTCCGCCTGTTCGGGCGCTCCACCGGGCTGACGCCGCACGTCTTCCTCAACATGCTGCGCGTCGAGCGGGCGGTGGCGGGCGTGGCCGCGCGCGACGAGCCCCTGGCCGCCATCGGCGACCGTCTGGGCTTCGCATCGCCGACGCAGTTCAGCCGCTTCTTCCGCGACCATGTCAGCGTCTCGCCGCGGGCGTTCCGCAGCGTGCTCGGCGGCTGATCCCGCGTTCGGCGATTTTGGGACTTTTCGGCAACTCGCCGCATGGCCCGGTGAGTGCCGCCGTGCGACGATCCTGTCAGGCGGATGCACCGCATCGGCAGGGAGCGCATGGGACAGGCAGCGTCCACGGCATGGGTCGGCCAATCCATCCAGCGTGTCGAGGATGCGGCGCTGCTGACCGGTCGCGGCCGCTTCATCGATGACCTGCCGTCGCCGCCCGGGACGCTGCACGCCGCCATCCTGCGCTCGACGCAGGCGCACGCCGCGATCACCGCCATCGACACCGGAGCCGCGCGCCGCCTGCCGGGCGTCGCGGCTGTCTTCGTCGGCGCCGATCTGGCCGCCGTCACCACGCCCATCGTCTCCAGCGTCCGCTCGGCGATGCAGGCCTGGGCGATGGCGACCGACCGCGTCCGCTATGTCGGCGAGCCGGTCGCCGTCGTCGTGGCCGACAGCCGCTATGTCGCCGAGGACGCGCTCGACCTGATCGACGTGGACTACGCGCCGCTGCCCCCCATCGTCGATCCGCTCGACGCGCTGGCCGACGACAGCCCGCGCTTGCATGACGGCACGCCCAACGTCGTGAGCGACCGGCGCTTCACCTATGGCGACCCGGATGCCGCCTTCGCCGCCGCGCCGCGTCGCGTGGCCGTGCGGGTCCGCTATCCGCGCAACACCGGCGCGCCGATGGAGACTTACGGCGTCATCGCCGACTACGACCCCCATGCCGAGGCCTATGACGTGACGGCCAATTTCCAGGGGCCGTTCAGCATCCATGCCGTGCTGGCGCGCGCCCTCGGCGTCGCCGGCAACCGGCTGCGCCTGCGCCTGCCGCCGGATTCGGGCGGCAGCTTCGGCGTGAAGCAGGGTGTCGCGCCGTATGTCGTGCTGATCGCCGCTGCCGCCCGGTTGTGCGGCCGGCCGGTGTGCTGGACCGAGGATCGGCTGGAGCATCTCGCGGCGTCGGTGTCGGCCACCAACCGCGTCATCGCCCTCGATGCGGCGGTGGAGGCGGACGGCCGCGTCACCGCCCTCGCCTGGGATCAGGTGGAGGATTGCGGCGCCTATCTGCGCGCGCCGGAGCCGGCGACGCTCTACCGGATGCACGGCAACATGACGGGCGCCTATGCCATCCGGCATGTCAGCCTGCGCAACCGCGTGGTGGTGACGAACAAGACGCCGACCGGGCTGGTGCGCGGCTTCGGCGGACCGCAGGTGTATTACGCGCTGGAACGCCTGATGCAGCGCATCGCCGTCGAACTCGCGCTCGATCCGCTCGACGTGATCCGGCGCAACCTGATCGCATCCGATGCCTTCCCGTATCGCACCGCGACCGGTGCGCTGTACGACAGCGGCGATTATGCCCGCGCGGTGGACGCGGCGGTGGGCGACGGACGCCTCGACGCGCTGTTGGCGCGGCGCGACGACGCACGTGCGGCGGGGCGGCTCTACGGCATCGGCTACGCGGCCGTGGTGGAGCCGAGCGTGTCCAACATGGGCTACATCACCACGGTGCTGACGGCCGAGGAACGGCGGCGCGCGGGGCCGAAGAACGGGGCGCAGGCGACGGCGACCGTCACGCTCGATCCGCTGGGCGCGGTGACGGTGCAGGTCGCCTCCGCGCCGCAGGGACAGGGTCACCGTACAGTGCTGTCGCAGGTCGTGGCCGACGTCTTCGGCCTGACGCCGGCGGCGATCCGCGTGGTCACCGACCTCGATACCGCGCGCGACGCATGGTCGATCGCGTCCGGCAACTATTCGAGCCGCTTCGCCCCCGCCGTCGCCGGCACCGCCCAGCTCGCGGCGGAGCGTCTGCGACGACGCCTCGCGCGCGTCGCGGCGGCGCAGCTCAACGTGGCCGCCGAGGATCTGCTCTTCGCGGACGGGCGTGTCTACGCGCGGCAGAATCCGGATGCCGGCCTGCCCTTCGCGCGCCTCGCCGCGACCGCGCACTGGTCGCCCGCCCTGGTGCCCGACGATGCCGGCGACGTGCTGCGCGAGACCGTCCACTGGACCCCGCCGGGGCTGACGCCGCCGGACGACGACGACCGCATCAACTCGTCGCTGTGCCACGGCTTCATCTTCGATCTGTGCGGCGTGGAGGTCGATCGCGCCAGCGGGCGCGTGCGCATCGACCGTTACGTGACGATGCACGACGCCGGCACGCTGCTGCATCCGGCGATGGCCGAGGGGCAGATCCGCGGCGGCTTCGCGCAGGCGGTCGGTGCCGCGCTTTACGAGGAGCTGCGCTATGCCCCGGACGGCAGCTTCCTCGCCGGCACCTTCGCCGACTATCTGCTGCCGACGGCGACGGAGGTGCCGCCGCTCGACATCCTGCACATCGAGACGCCGTCGCCCTTCACGCCGCTGGGTGCGAAGGGGCTGGGCGAGGGCAACTGCATGTCGACGCCGGTCTGTCTCGCCAATGCGGTGGCGGACGCGCTCGGCGTCGCCGCGCTCGACCTGCCGCTGCTGCCG
>NZ_BANB01000004.1 GCF_000964365.1 Acidisphaera rubrifaciens HS-AP3
CTAGGGCTCGGACTCATAACCAGTAGCTGACAGTTGCTGCGATGCAGACTGCGGCGAGGAAATTGGCGGCGAGGCGGTCGTATCTGGTGGCGATCCGGCGGAAGTCTTTCAGCCTGTTGAACATCCGTTCGATGGCGTTTCGGCTGCGATAGAGGAAGGGCGAGAAGCAGGGCTTCCAGCGGCGATTGACCTTGGGCGGGATGTTCGGTGCCGTGCCCATGGCCTCGACTTTTCGTCGCACGGCTTCGCTATCGTAGCCCTTGTCGCCGTGCAGCAGCGTCGTTGTCGGCAGCAGGTTGAGGAGGGTATCGGCCGCGATGCAATCCGCCACCTGACCGCCCGTGAGCAGGAAGGCCAGAGGACGGCAGAAGCCGTCGGTCAGCGCATGGATTTTGGTGGTTCGCCCGCCACGCGAGCGACCGATGGCCTGCGTGTGTTCCCCCCTTTTCCACCAGAGGCACAGCGATGTGCCTTCACCGCCGAGGAATCGATCAGCACTTCAGCCGGAGGGCCGCCAGCAGCCGCCAGGGCGTGGAAGATATCGAGCCACACGCCCTTCGCCGCCCATCGGACAAAGCGATTGTAGAGGGTCTTGCGCGGACCGTAGATGACCGGTGCGTCCACCCAGCGCCCACCGGACTTCAGCACGTGCACGATGCCGCTGATCACCCGAAGGTCGTCAACACGCGGCTTGCCCCGCGTATCCGTCGGAAGAAGCGGAACCAGGCGCGAAAACTGCCGCTCGCTCAGCCAAAACACGTCGCTCATCCAAACGCTCCCCTCACTGGGAAACGTGAATCACGCCGCCGCGAGCCCGCTCAAGAAATTTATGGGTCCGAGCCCTA
>NZ_BANB01000003.1 GCF_000964365.1 Acidisphaera rubrifaciens HS-AP3
CGGGCGACAGGCTGCGCAGCGGCGGCAGCGCCTCCACCCGGAACCCCTCGGCGCGCACCGGCGCCAGCAGCGCGCCCTCGGCGCAGGCGCCGATCACCTCATGCCCCGCATCCCGCGCCGCGCGCATCAGCGGCAGCACGAAATGGCGCAGCGAGAAATCGACGTTGATGACTTCGATCAGCTTCATCGGGCGGCGGCCGGCTCAGCCGACCTTGGTGATCGCCCATTTGATCTGCTGCGGCCCGTCGGGATGGCCCGCCAGCACCACCTGCTCCGTCCGGCGCGGCTCCGGGCCGCCGAAATACACGCTCTCCTCCAGCATCACGCGCACGTTGTCCGCGCGCAGCCGCCAGCCGCTGCCGCCCGGCAGACGCAGCAGCACCGCCTCCTGATCCTGCTGGAGACTCGCGCTCACGGACGGGTGCAGGTGGAAGCGCAGCATGAAGGGCTGCGGGCTCGCCGCCTCCACCGCGTCCTCGCCGCGTATGTCCTCGCCGCTTTCGGCCATGTAGAGCCGGCGGCGGTGGATCGCCCCGAACGGCTTGCGCCAGCCGTCATGACTGACCTCGAGCCAGTGCGCGCCGTTCGCCTCCTGCCGCTGCACCTCCACCGTCTCGGGCCGGCGGCCGAGGCCGCCCGGGCGGAGTTCGGAGGAATTGACGTCGGCGATCGTCAGCGTCGAATGCGCCGCCGTCGCGCGCAGCGCGTCGTGCCATGGGCCGCCGCCGGCCGGCGCGGTGCCGCAGTTGACGATCAGCCGGTCGCGCCCGACCGACAATTCCATCGACAGCGTGCCGGCATGCGCCAGCCGGTCGATGCCGGCGGCGGGCGGCGCGCCGCAATCGATGATCAGCACCGACCGCCCGGCCTGCAACCGCTGGAACCCGCCATCGGGCAGCGACGACGGCCCGCGTCCCGATCGCCCGGCCTGCGTCAGCACCAGATCGACCAGCGCCGCCGTCTCCTCGCGCGTGCCGTTGAACAACGCGAGGCCGCCGTCGCCGTGGCGCATCATCCGCAACGCCAGCGCCATGCGCTCGATCGCGCCGTTCAGCACCGCCGGCGCCTGCGTCTGCGACGCCTGCAACAGGGTGCGTATCTCCGTCAGATCCTGCAGCGCCGCCAGCTGCACGCCCGGGCTGCGCTCCGCGTGGCAGCCATCGGGCAGCACCTGCCGCGCGATGTCCTGCGGCAGGAAGCGCAGCGCGCGGGCGATGTAGCCGGCATGATCGGGCAGGGCGACGGCGGCGGCGATCAGCCCCTTCAGCGCCGTCAGCGCCCGCGCGTCCAGCTCCTCCGCCGGCAGGGCGGCGGCAAGGCTGCGGGCATCGGACACCAGCCGGCCCATCAGCTTCTGACGGAACGCGTCGTCGGCCGAGGCGGCGAAGAAATCGTAATGGCCGAGCCAGGCGGTTATGCGCGCCCCGGCCACGTCCGGCCGGTGGGCGATCGCGTCGCCGCCGCCCGCGCCGATCCAGTCGGCCACCAGCGCGCGGGCGCGCAGCC
>NZ_BANB01000002.1 GCF_000964365.1 Acidisphaera rubrifaciens HS-AP3
CGGTGCCGCGGCCGGTCGCCCTGCCCATCGTGGCGGTGCAGCAGGCGCACGAACGCATCCGCGAGGCCGCCGAGCGGTTGGCGCGCCAGGAAAGCGACCGCTCGACGTTGCTGGCGCAGCTCGAGGATCGCGTGACCGCCCGCACCGGCGAGCTTGCCGCCTCCGAGGCCCGCTTCCGGCTGCTGGCCGAGACGACCACGGACATGATCGTCCTCGTCGATGCGGACGGCGGCTTCCGCTACGTCTCGCCCGCCGCCGAAACCCTGGTCGGCGCGCGCCCGGAGACGCTGATCGGCTGCCGCCTGAGCGACCTGACCATTGCCGCCGACCTGCCGGAGGTGGTCGCGTTCAAGCGGGCGCTTCTGGACGGCGAGACCGTCGCCCCCTGCATCTTCCGCCTGCGCGCGGCCGACGGCCGCATCGTCTGGGTCGAGGCGGCGGGACGGCGCGTCAGCGACGAAGAGGGCGGCGTCGGACCCACGGGGTCGGTCATCACGCTGCGCGACGTCTCCGAGCGCAAGGCGGACGAGGAACGCATCGCCCGCGCCGCCGCGGCCGCCCAGGCCGCCGACCGCGCCAAGTCCGAGTTCCTTGCCCGCATGAGCCACGAGCTGCGCACGCCGCTCAACGCCGTCATGGGCTTCGCCGAACTGCTGACGCACGACCGCAGCCTCAATGCCGCGCAGTCGGAGTGGGCCGGCCACATCGTCAGCGGTGGCCGTCAGCTGCTGCGCCTGATCGAGGACGTGCTCGATCTCGCCCGCATCGAGGCGGGCCGGTTGAAGGTCGAGATCGGCGACGTCGCCGTCGCGCCGCTGCTGGAGGAGGCGATGCACATGCTGCGCCCCGCGGCCGAGGCGCATGGCGTGCGGCTGACGGCGGACCCGGTCGCCGCGGATGTCGTGGTGCGCGCGGACAGGGGACGGCTGTTGCAGGTACTGCTCAATCTCGGCTCGAACGCGATCAAGTACAACCGCGCGGGCGGCCATGTCAGGCTAAGCGTTGGCTCGGCGCCCGCGACCGGGGATGCGGCCGACGAGGAGGCGGCGACGGCAAGCGAGGATGCGGCGGTGGGAGAGGCGGCGTCCGGATGGCTGCGCTTCGTCGTCGCCGATGACGGGCCGGGCATTCCCGTCGGCAAGCTGCGCGACATCTTCCGTCCGTTCAGCCGCCTCAACGAAGGGCGGGGGCGGGTGAAGGGCACCGGCATCGGCCTGTCGATCACGCAGCAGCTCGTCGGCCTGATGCACGGGCGGATCGATGTGGTGAGCGACACCGGACAGGGGGCGGTCTTCACCGTTCATCTGCCGGGCGGCCTCGCCGCCGCGCCCACCGGCGCCGAAGGACAGGCCGACGCGTCGGCGACCACGTCGCTCGATTTCTCGATCCTCTATATCGAGGACACCGACAGCGCGACGCAGCTGATGCATGCGATCGTCGGCTTCATCCCGGGCGCCCGCCTGTTGACTGCCGCGAGCGGGATCGAGGGCGTGCGGATGGCGCAGGACAGTCGGCCGGACTGCATCATCACCGATATCCGGCTGCCCGATCTCGACGGATTCAAGGTGCTGGCGGCGCTGCGGAACCATCCGACGACGGCGGACATACCGGTGATCGCGGTCAGCGGCGAGGCGATGCCGGATTCGGTGGCGCTCGGCCGCAGCGTCGGGTTCTTCGCCTACGTCACCAAGCCGTTCCGGCTCGATGACCTGATCGAGGTACTCGGCGCGGTGCGCGGGCGTGTCGCCGGGCGGACGAGGCTGGAGACGGCCGCCTGAGCGGCGGCCGTCATCCGTTCCGTCGTCAGTAGCCGTAGCCTCCGCCGCCCGGCGGCGGGTAGTAAGCCGGCTGCGGCGGTCCTCCGTAGCCCGGCGGGGCACCGTAGCCCGGCGGTGGATAGCCGGGGCCGCCATAGGCCGGGGGTGGTGGCGGCCGCGGTGTCGTCGCCGCGCCACCGATCGCGCCGACCGCGCCGCCGATCAGCGCGCCG
>NZ_BANB01000001.1 GCF_000964365.1 Acidisphaera rubrifaciens HS-AP3
GGCGGCGATGCTGGCGGCGGCCGTGCTCGGCTACGTGCTCAGCCGCGACGCGGCCTCGGCGGCGGCGCTGCGGTGGACCGATCCGGGGCTGGTGCGGCTGCTGCGCGGCATGGCGCTGCTGAAGGCGGTCTTGGCCGGCGGGGCAGGGGCGCTCGTCGTCTGGCGCCTGCGCCACACGACGCCGCCGCGCCTCGCCGCGCTCTACGTCCTGGCCGGCGTGCTGATGGCATCGGCGCCCGGCGTGGTCTGGACGCTCAGCCACCTCGTCGCGGGCGCCGCGCTGTTCCACGCCGGGCTGCTGCTGGGCGTGGTCCTCGCCTGGGCGGACCGTGCCCCGGCGCGCCCGACGACGACGGATCAGGCCGGCGGCGGCAGCGTGTAATCCTTGAAGTAAGTCTTGTTCTCGCTGTCGTGGACTAGCACGTGCAGCGGCGCGCCGTCGTCGCGGAAATCGAACCGGTATTCCGGATTCTCCGCGATCGAAATGCCGCTCTCGACGCCGATCAATTCGCGTCCGCCCTGGCTGACCGTCACCTGGTTGATGAAATAGGCCGGCGTGTATAGCCGCGTGACCTGGTTCATCTGCATGCCCGAATAGTTCGGGTGGTTGACCAGCACCTTGACCTCGCGCAGGCCGGGCGCGTCCTCGCTCTGGGCCGGCATCGGGCGGACGCGGATCTGACCGATCATCCGGCCGTCGCTGACCTCCGACGTCGCCGGGGCGGAGCAGCCGCCCGCCGCCTTCACGAAGCGCCGCGCGGCCAGCAGCGTGCCGTCGTCCATCTCCGCCACCGCGTGGACATAGGTGTAGTCGTCGACCCGGATGCGCGTCGCGATGTCGGTGATTCCGGCGTCGCGGCCGAGGGTGAAGGCGGCGGCGAGCGGCGAGGGGTTGGCGTCCACCACCACGGTGATGCGTCGCACATGCGCCGCCTCGGCGCCCGGCAGGATGTGGATGCTGATCGGCACCAGCGCTGCGTCCTGCGCCCGCTCCGGGGCGTCGATGGCGAGCACGGCGCTGCCGTCGCCGATCGTCTTGCCCGGAAAGATCGCCGGCCGCAGCGTGTCCCAGCGTTCGTCGTTGGCCGCCGTCTGCGCGCGCGCCGGCGGCGCGGCGGCGAGCAGGGCGCCGGCACAGGCGACGGCGGCAAGGACTGGACGGAACGCGGCCATGCTGTTTCTCTCCCGACTACGAACGCGCGCGTCGCGCGTCTTTTGGTGGTGCGCGGTCCGCGCGTGTTTGGGGCGAGTGTAGGTCGCCCGCGCCGGGTCTGCCAACGCCCGCCGCGCGGCGGGTGCGGCCATGTCCGCCCGTCGACCTTTGCTGCGCCGCAACATTAAGCGGGCGAACGATTTGCCCACAAATTAAATTTGCGTCGGGATGCCCGGACGTCTGGACAGCGGCGGGTACCCGGTAGTAACAGGATCACGCGGAAATGCAGGCACGGTTAGCACTCATTATCCGTTGCAGCCGGTTTAGAGGAGGAACAGCCAATGGCTTGGACACGTCCCCGTCTTCGCGAAGTGTGCGTCGGCATGGAGATCAACGGGTATTTCCCGGGCGTTCTCTAAAGACCCACACGGCGCCCCTGGTCGTTATGCTGAACCCCGCCCGCAATCGGGTTCACAGCACGACCGTGATGAGAGGGCGCCATGCCTGACCGGGGGCGGTTAACCGCCCTCGTACTCGGCTCGGCAGCCGGCGGCGGATTTCCCCAGTGGAACTGCGCTTGCCGGCTGTGTTCTTTGGCGTGGTCCGGCGACCCAAGCGTGCGGCCCGGCACCCAGGCCAGCGTGGGCTTCAGCGCCGATGGCGGCGCGCACTGGCTGATCGTCGGCGCCTCGCCCGACCTGCGCCAGCAGATCCTCGCCTGCCCCCAATTGCATCCCCATCTCGACCGGCACGGACAGCGCGTCTCGCCGATCGCCGCCGTCGCGGTGGTCAACGCGGACGTGGACGGCATCGCCGGCCTCATCGTGCTGCGCGAGCGGCAGCGCCTGACCATCCTCGGCGCCCGCCCGGTGCTCGACATCCTGGGCGCCAACCCGGTGTTCGACGTCCTCGACCCGGGCGTCGTGGAGCGAATCGCCCTGACGCCGGACGAGGCGTTCGACGTCGGCCACGGGCTGCGCCTGACCCTGCTGCCGATGCCCGGCAAGATCCCGCTCTATCTGGAGGATCGCGGCGCCGCCACGGCGCAGGCCGGTCCGACCTATGCGGCGCTGGTGGAGGCGCACGGACGACGCGCGATCTTCGCGCCCGCCTGCGCGCAGATCACCCCCGACGTGCATGCCCGCCTCGCGCGCGCCGACCTGCTGTTCTTCGACGGTACCCTGTTCACCGACGACGAGATGATCGCCGCCGGCGTCGGCACGAAGACCGGGGCGCGCATGGGCCACGTGGCGATGAGCGGCCCGGACGGCTCGCTCGCCCGCTTGTCCGATCTGCCGGGGCGGCGCATCTACGTCCACATCAACAACACCAACCCGGTCCACCGGGTCGACTCGCCGGAGCGCGCCGCGGTGGAGGCGGCGGGCTTCGCGGTCGGGCATGATGGGATGGAGATCGTACTGTGACCGCTCTGCTTTCGCCGGACGAGCTGGAAGCGCGGCTGCGCGACATCGGCGCGACGCGCTACCACAACCTGCATCCGTTCCACCGGCGCCTGCACAGCGGACAATGCACGCTGGGCGAGGTGCAGGCCTGGGCGCTCAACCGCTACGTCTATCAGGCCTGCATCCCGATCAAGGACGCGAGCCTGATCGCCCGCTGCGATGATCCCGCGCTGCGCCGCGAATGGCGCCGCCGCCTCGCCGACCATGACGGCACCGGCCAGGCCGGCCCGGGCGAGGCCGATGGCGGCGTCGCGCGCTGGCTGAAACTGACCGACGGCCTCGGCCTCGACCGCGAGGCGGTGATCTCGCAGCGCTACGCCCTGCCGGCGACGCGCTACGCCGCGCAGGCCTATGTGCAGTTCGTGCGCGAGCGCACTCTGCTGGAAGCCGTCGCCTCCTCGCTGACGGAGCTGTTCTCGCCGCAGATCATCGGCGAGCGCGTCGCCGGCATGCTGGCGAACTACAGCTATGTCACCAAGGAGACGCTCGCCTATTTCGACAAGCGCCCGCCGCAGGCGAAGCAGGACAGCGACTACGCGCTCGACTACTGCAAGCGCCACGCCCGCACGGCCGAGCAGCAGCACGCGGTGATGGAGGCGCTGCACTTCAAGTGCGACGTGCTGTGGACCATGCTCGACGCCCTCGAACACGCCTATGGCGAGGAGGGGCACATCCCGCCGCGCGCCTTCCGCCCCGGGCAATTCCCGGCGCTGCCCCGCAATGACTGACATCACCGCCGAGTCGCGCCCGCGACTCGCCCCCGGCGTGCGGCTGCATTTCGACCGCGCCCGGGACGCCTGGGTGCTGCTCGCGCCCGAGCGGGTGCTGGAGACCGAGGGACCGGTGCAGGCCGTGCTGTCGCGCTGCGACGGTGTCCGCCGCTTCGCCGACATCGTCGCCGAACTGGCGCGCGACTTCGCCGCCGACCCGGCGGTGATCGAGACGGACGTGCGCGAGATGCTCGCCGACCTGATGGGCAAGCGGCTGGTGGTGATCGCATGAGCGCGGGCGACACGCTCGCCGCCCCGCAGCCGGTGGCGGCGCCGGTCATCCGCGCCCCGCTCGGCCTGCTCGCGGAGCTGACGCATCGCTGCCCGCTCGCCTGCCCGTACTGCTCCAACCCGCTGGCGCTGGAGGATCGGGCGGGCGAGCTCGACACCGCCGCCTGGACGCGCGTCTTCAACGAGGCGGCCGAGCTTGGCGTGCTGCAGACGCATCTGTCGGGCGGCGAGCCGCTGTCGCGCCGCGACATCCTCGCCCTGGTGGCCGCCGCGCACGACGCCGGCCTCTATACCAACCTCATCACGTCGGCGATCGGCCTCGATGCCGCGCGCGTCGCCGCCCTGCGCGACGCCGGGCTCGATCACGTGCAGATCTCGCTGCAGGACACCGTGGCGGGCTCCGCCGACGTCATCGCCGGCTATGACGGCGCGCACGCGCGCAAGCTCGCCGCCGCCGCCGCGGTGCGCGACGCGGGCCTCGCCCTGACCGTCAACGCCGTCATCCACCGCGCCAACATCGAACGGCTGGAGGCGATGGTGGACATGGCCGCCGCCCTCGGCGCCGGCCGGGTGGAGGTCGCGCACGCGCAATACTACGGCTGGGCGCTGCGCAACCGCGCCGCCCTGATGCCGACCCGCGCGCAGGTCGAGGTGGCGACCGCAACCCTCGCGCGGCTGCGCGAATCCTATGACGGCCGCCTCGTCATCGACGCGGTGGTGCCGGACTACTACGCCCGCTATCCGAAGCCCTGCATGGGCGGCTGGGCCAGCCGGTCGCTCAATATCACGCCGTCCGGCCGGGCGCTGCCGTGCCACGCGGCGGAGACGATCCCGGGGCTGGAGTTCTGGAACGTGCGCGACCATTCGGTGCGCGACATCTGGCTCCATGCCCCGTCGTTCAACGCCTTCCGCGGCACCGACTGGATGGCCGAGCCCTGCCGGTCCTGCGCCCGGCGCGACGTCGATTTCGGCGGCTGCCGCTGCCAGGCGCTGGCGATCGCGGGCGACGCGACGGCGACCGATCCCGCCTGCGCGCTGTCGCCACTGCACGACCACCTGCTGGCGCTGGCGGAAGCGGACGCGCAGACCGCCGAGATCCGCTACGCCTATCGCGGCCGGCGCGAACCGGCCGCCGGCTGAGCCGCTACTCCCACTCCGCCGCGCTGAAGGCCTCGGTCGCGTTGCGCGGGTTATAGGCGTCGAACAGCGCCCAGCGGTCCCGCTCGCTCTGCGCGATGCGCGGCACCGCGGCCTCCAGCGTCGCCCCCGCCGCCACCGCCCGCCGCGCGTCGTCGAGCAGCACCGTAAGATACCGCCGCTCGTCGTCGAAGGCGGACGGGAAGGGCAGGATCGGCCCGTCCGCGCCGACGCCGTGTCCCGCGATCACCTGCTGCGCCGGCAGCGCGGCGAGGCGCGGCAGCAGCGCGAGCCAGCCGGCGGCGCTGCCGTCCACCACCGGGATATGCGTCCTGAACAGCAGGTC